>NZ_LXWA01000031.1:0-182144 GCF_001652315.1 Psychrobacter sp. SHUES1
AGACGTTTGATGCGCTATATGGCAGTTAGAGCTAAGGTTAGCCCTCTACGAATTAGCTTTCATATGGCGTCTATTACGATTGTTGATCTGTTACGGTTTGCGCCTTTACAGGCTGCAGGACTCTTCCCTAAGTTGTTAGATACAGTTTTAGAGGAAGGAAAATTGTTTGTCATTCCTGAACGTAGAAAGCGATCTTGCCCGAGGGTAGTTAAGGGTAAACCACAAAAATATCCCAAAAAAAATACCAGTCAGCGTTAACTGACTGGCATTACTCTTGTGGGTCGCTTTTTTTAATATCGCAATTGCATTTATAATAATATTTGGGGCTCTCCTAAATAGTTTTACTTATCTAGGCCAGCCCCTAATATCTTTACTCACCTTGATAAGATAGTTTCACACCAAGGATATAACCATCGTTATCTTGGAAGTCACCAACGATTTTACCTGTCGGTAATTGACCTTTGGCATCACCGAACCATAAATATTTACCACCAGCTGATACCGCCCATTCAGGAGTCACGTTATATTTAGCACCTAAACCAACACTATAGTAACCATCGATAGGGCCTAATGACGTTGTTACATCGCCAGCACCACTGTCCCATCCAACTGTACCACTAACCGCTAAAGCAGGAGCAATACGTTTAGCAAGACCGAGCTCTACTTGCCATTGATCATCTTCATAATCAACTAAGTTCAAGCCATCAGGACGTGAAACTGGATTTTTGCTGGCTGCATTGTATAGTGGCGGTGTGATTGAAAAATCACTCCAAGGTACCCAGCGTACTTTTGCAGTAGCTAACATCGTTGGGTTAATGCCAGTTTGGAAATCAAGGTTTACTGATTTTGGAGTAGTAATTTCCATGTTAGTAACTTGAGTAGATGGAAGTGCACCACCACTTAATGTAGGAGCTAAAGGATAGCTTTCATAGATGTTCATACTATGGTCAATTTCTGACCGATATGTTAAAGCAGCCTTCAAAGCAATTTCTGGCTTACTATAAGAAATACCTGCTAACCAACCATAATCCTGATCTGGACTAATATGTGAGGTATAACTAGTAGCAGGACCATAAGCAAGACCACGCAGCTTAACATCAGACTTAACACGTTGTGCAACAGGACCACCATAAATTTGGAAGTTTTTATCTGCGCCAAGTTTCATACCAAGAATGGCAGTTAAATTCTCACTACGAACTTCAACTTTAGTATTTTCACCTGCAGTACTATTTTCAGCACCTATTATAGCTGGTTTTAAGGCTGCTGTTGTACCGCCACTTATAGGATCATTAGGTGCGGGATCATTAGCAAATTCACCTGCTGAGTCAGCCGGATTAGTGTTAGCAACAAAGTTATTATCACCCTTATATTCAGCAGCAGCGCCAAATGGCTCATCGTATAAAACACCGATACTAAAAGTATCATTGATATCCGTTTTCACACCGTAACGAAAGAAATCATAAGATTCAGCGATATCACCAGTTTTATTGCCACGCTCATATCTATTATTTAAAGGATCATTGTTAGAACTGTCATAACCACTAACATCAGCATCGATATAAGTATAGACAGCTTCAGCATAAGTACCATCTTGTAGAAATGCTGTGACATCTTGACCAGAACGGTCAAGACCTGCTGCATTAGTAATGCTAGCAATTGAAAGAGTAGCTATCGCTACAGTAAGGGTTTTTAAATGAAAAGTAGCGCGCATTGTATATCTCCAAACATCCTCGTTGTTTAATCGTTCTAATAATCCATATTTAGCATTGTTACGCAAAATATAAGATTATGTAAACGATGTCCTGAAATGAATAGTAATGACTTTTCAATACTAAAACAACAATTAAAACGCTTTATTTCTTGTTGATGACTGAGCAGTACAAAATATTAAATCCTTTTAATAAACAATAGTTTATTAAAATAATAGTCATTAATTTATAATTGATATTATTGACAAACTTAAATCGGAAATTGAAGATCTTTATTCTTAAGTTAAAAGGTATTTATTATTACATTCTCTTTATCATAAACGTAAAAAAACGACCCTTTAAGGATCGTTTTTTTTGTGCAAATTTATAACCTACATTAATGATAGCAATCTTAGTTAAAATATTATTTAGCTTGATAAGATAGTTTTACGCCAAGTGCAAAACCATCATTGTCTTCAAACTTACTGACTACTTGTTTGGTTGGGATTTGGCCATCTGCATCACCGAACCATAAATACTTACCGCCAGCAGATACTGCCCAGTTTTCAGTGATATCATATTTACCACCCAAACCAACGCTATAATAGCCTTCGATTGGACCGAGTGAAGTAACAGGGTTGCCTGCGCCACTATCCCAACCAACGGTACCGCTTACCGCAAACTTCGGTGCTAGACGTTTTGCAAGGCCTAATTCTACTTGCCATTGATCCTTATCGTAACTAACTAAAGGCAAACCTATATCATCTTTAGTTAGGTTTTTACTTACGTCATTATAAACAGGCGGAACAATGGCAAAATCTCCCCAGGGCACCCAACGTACTTTTGCTGTAGCTAAAGTTGTTGGATTAATACCAGTCTGAAAATCAAAGTTTACAGATTTTGGTGTGGTAATATCAATATCACCACCCTTTTTTATTCCTGCTACTGGATATTGTTCATATATAGGAAGGGTATGGTCAATTTCTGAACGATACGTCAATGCAGCTTTTAAAGCAATTTCAGGTTTGCTGTAAGCAATACCTGCTAACCAACCAATATCCTTATCAGAGCTAATATGAGCGGTATAACCGTTCGCTAAACCATAAGCCAGTCCTCTAAGCTTGACATCGGCCTGTACTTGCTGCGCGACTGGACCACCATACACTTGGAATTCTTTGTTAGTACCAAATTTTGCGCCTAATATTGCTGTAATACTCTCAGTGCGTACCTCGACATTAGTACCCTCGCCTTTACTGTCTAGCTCAGATTTGACAGCATTTAAGGGTGCGCCAAGTTGTTCAGCTTCAGTTTTATAGCCTGTCGCTTTCTCTTTTGCATCTTGTGCCAAAGCAGCCAATCTACCCGCTTCAGCAAGGTTGCCCTGCTGCTGAGCTAAGCCTGCTTGCTGAGCAAAACCTTGTGCCTTATTAGCTTCTTCTACTGCATTGTTACGAGCACTATTAAAGTCTGAGTTTAGATCATTAAAAGAAGTATATTTACCTTGTGTTAAATACTTCGTAGAACTATCAACATTGCCTTGAGCTACGAAATCGTTATTACCAAGATAGTCAGCTGCAGCACCAAATGGTTCATCATATAAGATACCAATACTAAAGGTGTCGTTGATATCCGTTTTTACACCATAACGGAAGAAGTCATAGTCTTCTGCGATGTCATCAATTTTATTACCTGAAGAGTCTTTACCACTAACATCAGCATCGATATAGGTATAAACGGTTTCGGCATAGGTACCATCTTGCAAAAACGCGGTGATATCTTGACCTGAACGATCAAGACCTGCCGCACTAGCGATACTAGCTGCAGAAAGAGCAGCCAAAGCTACCGTTAGAGTCTTTAGATTGAAATTTGCGCCCATTGTGTATCTCCAAACATCCACATTGTTTTACCGCTACACCGAACTTTGTTAGGTAGACAGTATCTAAGTTGAAGGATACTAATGTGTTTTTTACATGAAAACAACCGAAAAATACATTATTTCTGCAATATGACTGAATAGTCAGTAAACCGTATATTTATGCCAAAATTCGCATATAAACTTATAATAAATGCTGTGCAATTATTTGTTATCTATAATTAAAAAAACTTATTCCTAATAATGCGGTGGTCTATCTGCCATGACATCAAAAGGCGCTACACCGCCCTCCCCATCTTGGCTTTGCACTTGCTTATAGATAAACTGTAGTTGACGTTGCAAGGTTTGAATATCTCTATCTTGGCGCGTAATAACCTCATCAAGCCTCTCGACGGTAACTTCAAGGTGAGAGAGGTTCATTTGCAACTCAATGACCTGTGCTTGTAAATCTGCTTGGCTATCTGACAGCTGAGCTTGTTGATTAGAAGCGTCTTTTTCTATCGAATTTTGTTGGTTCATATTTTTCTCAATAGTAGTTCTCAATAATAGATAGTATAGTTATTTTCTTTATGAAATCTCAGACTTAACCATTTAAAACAGACTTTATAAAATAGTGTTTACAAAGGCATTTACGCATACTACAGTTAGGTGGCAGCATGTTATACTGCTAGGAATTGTGCAACAACCCCTACCTCACTATTATATAAGCTTAAGATATTCTATGGCATTGATACATTTAAAAGATATTCACTTAGCCTTTGGCGTGGCTCCTGTTCTCGATGGCATCGATTTTTCAATCAATGCAGGCGAGCGCGTTTGTTTAATTGGCCGTAATGGCGAAGGCAAATCTACTTTATTTAAATTGATAAATGGCTCATTGCAGCCTGACAGCGGCGAGATTATCAAAAATAGCAGCATGCGTGTCGCGATGCTAGAACAAGACGTTCCTGAAACCAGCGGACGTATCTTAGACATCGTGATGGGCGGTAGCCGCCACACCGCTGATTTGCTGATTAACTATAATAAGCAAGTCGATATGTGTGCCAATGGCGATATGGACGCTTGCGAGCATATGGCAACCTTGCAACACGATATCGATGCGGTACATGGTTGGGATTTAGAGCGTGATGCGACCCGTCTAATTACGACTATGGGACTTGATCCTGAGGCTGATCTGTCTTCATTGTCTGGTGGTCGTAAACGCCGTGTACTACTTGCGCGGGCGTTGGTCACCAAGCCTGATGTGCTATTACTCGATGAGCCAACCAACCATTTAGACGTTGAAAGCATCGAATGGTTGGAGCGCTTTTTACTCGACTGGCAAGGTCTGACGTTATTGTTCGTGACGCACGATAGAGCATTTGTTAATAAGCTTGCCACCCGTATCGTTGAGCTTGATCGCGGTCAATTGACGAGCTATGACGTCACCCAAGGCGCAAAAGGTTACGCGCGTTATCAAGAATTAAAAGAGCAGCAGCTACTCGCTGAAGAAAAAAACAATGCTAATTTTGATAAAAAATTGGCACAAGAAGAAGTTTGGATTCGCCAAGGTATCAAAGCGCGTCGTACCCGTAACGAAGGCCGTGTCCGTGAGCTAAAAGCTCTGCGCGAAGAGCGTAAAGGCCGCCGCGAGCAAGTCGGTAACGTCAATATCACCATGGGTGAAGGCGAGAAAAGCGGCAAGCTGGTTTGTAAAGTTAAGAACCTGCATCTGGAATATGATGGCAACGTCTTGGTCGACAACTTTAGCACCATGATTATGCGCGGTGACAAAATCGGTATCGTCGGTCCCAACGGCGCGGGTAAAACCACGCTAATTAAGGCCCTACTAGATATGTCCGACGATGAAGTCACTAAAACAGGCACGGTCGAGCTTGGCACCAATTTACAAATTGCCTTTTTCGATCAGCTGCGCGACCAGTTAGATTTAGAAGCCAGCGTGGCGCAAAACGTCTCTGAAGGTTCTGACTTCGTAGAAGTTGGCGGGCGCAAAACGCATATCATGAGCTATTTGCAAGACTTCTTATTTGCTCCAGAGCGTGCGCGTACGCCTGTTAAAGCCTTATCAGGTGGTGAGCGTAACCGTGTGTTATTGGCCAAGCAATTATTAAAGCCTGCCAATATTTTGGTACTCGATGAGCCAACCAACGATTTGGATATGGCCACCTTGGAGCTTTTAGAAGAATCGGTTGCCAGCTTCAACGGTACTATCCTGCTGATTAGCCATGACCGCTCATTTATGGACAATGTCGTTACCTCTACCTGGGTATTTGACACGGATGAAGAGGGTAATGGCATCGTCAAAGAATATGTCGGCGGCTATCAAGAATACTTGGTACAAAAAAACCGTGAAGAGGCAGCCAAAGCTAAGAATACTAAATCGTCTAACGATAATGCTGGCAATAGCAAAGCTAACAATAAAGCTACGGTCGCGGCAAAGTCTAATACCGCTGCGAAAAAGCTTAACTACAATGAACAGCGTGAACTCGATAATTTGCCAAAAGAAATTGCTGCGTTAGAAGCTGAGCAAACGGAGCTGGAAGAAAAGCTGGCTGACGGTTCATGGTTTACGAAAGATATGGAAGCCGCTATGGCTGCCAGTGAGCGTTTATTAGTCATCGAAGATGAGATGATGACTAAGCTTGAGCGCTGGCACACGCTTGAGAGTTGATATTGTCTAGCCCTATTTATCACCACATAACCTTATATCGAAAGTGGTTAAGGGTTATAAATAGCTTACGACCACTTACAACCGTGTAATGTGCGGAAAGTTAGTGAACATTGTCTTGATTTCAAGTATCATTCCCTATTGCTGAATACCCTTATTAATTATAAGGTCATTATTCATAATAGTCTTGTTGATAAAAAAGCGTACTTTAAGGTAGGTTAAATATTGATAATTAAGCAGTTTTAGACTAATTATCTTGTTTAACACTGAAGTACGCTTTCTCAAGGCTGCTTTATTTTTAACACAATAATTTATTTTATGACCGAAATAGCTTAGAATAGCAACAATTAGCAAAATTAGGCACAGCTAACGTGGCTTGATAATTGTCATTTTTCTAAGCCACAAACCCAGTGTGGGATAATCCCATTTCATTCACCTGGAGGAAGTATTAATGAGCCATGCCGAAGGCGTTAACGTACAACGTCGTAGAGTTCTTATTGCCTCGACTGCCGTCATTGGTGCAGCTGGGGTAGCTGCTGTGGCGACACCTTTTGTCCGTTCTTGGACTCCGAGCGCAAAAGCCGAGGCTGCAGGTGCTGCAGTGACCCAAGATATTGGTTCTATCGAAGCAGGACAGATGATTGTCGTCAAATATCGGGGCAAACCTATCTTTGTGGTCAAGCGCACTGAAGAGATGCTGACTACGTTAGAATCAGTGAAGCCATTACTGTCAGACCCTGATTCAGATGAGTCGCTACAACCAGAATATTGTAAAAACCCTGAGCGCTCTTTATCACCAGAAGTCTTGGTGGTAGAAGGCGTCTGTACACATTTAGGCTGTGCACCAAACTACCGTCCTGATGTGGGCGCAGCTGATTTAGGCGGTAATGACTGGTACGGTGGATTTTTCTGCCCATGTCATGGCTCTAAATACGATTTATCGGGTCGTGTTTATAGTGGTGTCCCTGCACCGCTTAACTTACCAATCCCAGAGTACAGCATGGATGGTACTATCTTGACGATTGGGGAGGCTTAATATGAGCATGGGTAAAAAATTAATGCATTGGGTGGACGCGCGCTTTCCTGCGACTGAAACCTATGAATATCATATGTCAAAGTACTATGCACCAAAGAACTTTAACTTTTGGTACTTCTTTGGCGTGTTATCAATGGTGGTATTGGTCAACCAGCTAGTGACTGGTATTTGGCTAACGATGATGTACAATCCAAGTGCCGAAGGGGCATTTGCGTCTGTTGAATATATCATGCGTGATGTCAAAGGAGGCTGGCTCATCCGTTATATGCACTCGACGGGCGCTTCTGCGTTCTTCGTCGTCGTATACCTGCATATGTTCCGCGCCTTGCTATATGGTTCATACCAAAAACCACGCGAGCTTATTTGGCTCATCGGTATGGGTATTTACCTAGCATTGATGGCAGAAGGTTTCTTCGGTTACCTACTTCCTTGGGGCAACATGTCATTCTGGGGCGCTCAGGTTATTCTAAACTTACCTGCAGCTCTACCTGTCATTGGCGATGGTCTTGCTGAATGGGTACGTGGTGATTATATCATCTCAGGTATCACCTTAAACCGCTTCTTTGCTTTGCACGTGGTTGCTATTCCACTTGTCCTTGTCGGCTTAGTGTTTATGCATTTAGTAGCGCTGCATCACGTTGGTTCAAACAACCCTGATGGCATTGATATTAAAAAGCTAAAAGATAAGAATGGCGTACCATTAGACGGTATCGAATTCCATCCTTACTATACTGTGCATGATATGGTTGGTATTGTTGTCTTCTTTATCTGTTTCTTTGCAGTAGTATTCTTCTTCCCAGAAGGCGGCGGTTTCTTCCTTGAGCCACCAAACTTTGAAGCAGCAAACTCACTGAAAACACCTGCGCATATTGCACCAGTATGGTACTACACACCTTTTTATGCCATCTTACGTGCGGTTCCTAATAAGCTTGGTGGTGTGATTGCAATGGGCGGTGCGATTGCCTTCCTATTCTTAATCCCATGGCTTGATAGATCGCCTGTACGCTCGATACGTTATAAAGGTATTTTGTCTAAGATTGCCCTTACTATCTTTGCTATCAGCTTTGTGGTATTAGGCTACTTGGGTGCGACACCTGCAACGCCAACAGCGACAATTTTGGCACGTATCTTTACTATTCTGTATTTCTTGTTTTTCTTATTGATGCCGTTCTACACAGCTATTGAGAAGTGTAAACAGCCACCAGAACGCGTTACCGGAGGTCACTAATGAGCACGCTAATTAAATCCCTAGCTGGTCTAGGCTTAGGCGCCGCGCTGACGTTGACTGCTGGCACTGCAAGCGCATCAGGTGGTGGATGTGGTACTTTTACCAATGCCGATGGTGTGGTTGAACACTTAGCTTGTAGTACAGCTCCTATTGATTTTACCAATAAGGGTTCGCTACAAAATGGCGCGAAAATCTTTATGAACTACTGCGCTGGATGTCACTCAGCAAAGTATGTTCGTCATTCGCGCATTGCTAAAGACTTAGAGATACCGCCTGAGCTGGTTGAAAAGTATTTGATGGTCACCACCGATGAAATCGGTGACCATATCAATGCTGAAATCGACCCCGATGTTCAAGCATCATGGTTTGGCGCGGCACCTCCGGACTTGTCACTTGAAACAAGACTACGCGGTGATGACTGGGTTTATACTTACCTTCTATCGTTCTATGAAGATCCAAGCCGTCCTTGGGGCTCGAACAACTTAGTACTTGCAAACGCTGCTATGCCGCATGTGTTGCATAATATGCAAGAAACCTTGAGTGAAGAAGAGTTTGAATCTGAAGTTGGTGACTTGGTTAACTTTATGGCGTGGATGGCAGAGCCAGTACGTCATGACCGCCAAGTAATCGGTTTCTTTGTGATTTTATTCTTATTAGTACTACTAATTCCAGTTTACTTATTGAATAAAGAATTCTGGAAAGACGTAAAATAATAAAGCAATAAAAACCCAACCTTCATCTAAAAAATAAGCACTACTTCGGTAGTGCTTTTTTATGTCTGCATAAATGGCTAACTATAAAACCTTCTGTTAACGATCGCCTCATGGACAATGTTTACGTACGCTACCTTGATAAACGCAGCGACATTGTTTACGATAATAGGCTTTATTAATACATTAGGCTTCCATGATTGATGCGAATGACATACCAAGTAGTCAGCTGATTTTATACGCTGACGATGGCTACAACAGCCATGTGGTCCGCCTATTGCTTGAAGAAAAAAAGCTCGCCTATTATTTATCACGGCTACATTCTGAGCGTCCGGAAGACTTGACCGAGCTCAACCCTTATCATACTTTGCCTGTCTTGCAACAGCGTGAGATTGCGCTATATGAGATTAACGTTATCTTCGAATACCTTGAGGAGCGTTATCATGCCAATAAACTACTGCCAGATACGCCACAAGAGCGCGCCCAGTTTCGCCAATTGGCTTGGCGTATACAACATGATTGGTTAGTACTCGGCAAACGATTGCTGATGCATCCGGACAGTTTTAACAAAGCGCAAGCAGCCTTGGCGAAAAAGCAGCTAAGCGACTCCTTGATTACTTTGTCGCCTTTATTCGCTCATAAACCTTATTTTATGGCCGACGAGTTTGGTTGGTGCGACGTGCTATTAGCGCCGTTGTTATGGCGATTGGAAGAGATGGGTATTGAGTTACCGCGCGCTATCAGCCGCCCCCTATTTGACTATCAAAAACGGGTCTTTGAACGTGACAGCTTTCAAAAAAGCGTACGTTAATTAGACAACCGCTAACGACTCCCCTAAAATAGACTTTGATATAGAGTAACGATGCAGTGAATAATTTTTTAATAGATACCACTCTGTTAGGAATTACTCATTAAGCAGTATTTAATAACCATACCTAAGGAAACCAAAAGATGAGCGAAGAAACCACCTCTATTACTCCAACACGTCCCTATATGGTGCGCGCGCTATATCAATGGATAGAGGACAATGCGCTCACCCCATACCTGATGGTAGATGCTACTGCTGACAATGTCCAAGTCCCTAAAGAGCATATCCAAGACGGACGTATCGTGCTCAACATTGCTAGCCGCGCGACCGGTAATATGAGCATGGAAAATGATTATATTCATTTTAGTGCGCGCTTCGGCGGTGTCTCGCAAGAGATTTGGGTACCATTGACGGCGGTAATGGGGATTTATGCCAAAGAAAATTCGCAAGGGATGTTTTTTGACCCCAATGAATATGATGATTATGTCCCTGAAGAAGACGCAGCGACTACCTCCAAGAAAAGTACCGCTGCCCCGAAACCTAAGCGCGATAATAAAGCAGGGTTAAAAGTTTTAAAATAATTATGTTAAAAAATCGATTTTAAAATAGCCGAAAGAGTTAGCCATAAAAAAGCCAGTCATATTCAATATGCTGGCTTTTTTTATGGTCAGTCCAAAATGCTAACAGGCTTAAAAGCACTTAATCTCTTGGTGGTTAAGTGCTTGATGATTAGGTTCTTGGCAGCGTCACACCGCGCTGACCTTGGTATTTACCGCCGCGGTCTTTATAACTGGTCTCACAAACGTCGTCCGCATCGCTTTGAAAAAACAGCATTTGTGCCACGCCCTCGCCCGCATAAATACGCGCAGGCAAGTTGGTGGTATTGCTGAACTCTAATGTCACATGCCCTTCCCACTCAGGCTCAAGTGGTGTGACGTTGACGATGATACCGCAGCGTGCATAGGTCGATTTACCAAGGCAAATCGTCAATATGTCACGCGGAATACGAAAATACTCCATCGTGCGCGCCAAAGCAAATGAATTTGGCGGAATGATACACTCGTCACCGATGACATCAATAAAACTTTTTTCATCGAAGTTTTTTGGGTCTACAATCACTGAATGAACGTTGGTAAAGACTTTAAACTCAGGCGCACAGCGTACATCATAACCGTAGCTTGAGGTGCCATAACTGACCAAACGCTCGCCGGCATCATTAAAACGTACTTGACCTGGTTCGTATGGTTCAATCATGCCATGTTCTTCGGCCATTTTACGAATCCAGCGGTCAGACTTGATAGACATTGTTGTTCCTTAAAAAATTTTCAATAGCCAATTTTTAATAGCCATTGTGATAATAGATTTTTGGTAGCGACGATTATACGGAATTGACGGCGCAATTTATAGAGCGGCAACGACTTTAAAGTTAAACCTGCTATTGATAAAAATATCATAAGCGCTCATCAGTTACCATTTAGCAAAATGATCTTCTGCTAAGCCCATTACCTTATCGAGCTTAATCACCTCATCTGCTAGCCGTATCTCACCACTATAAAAACCCAGCCATTGCTCAAAAATACTAGCGAGCACACCGAACTTATCGGTCTTTTTATAGACAGTAATCGGCGTAAAGGTTAAATCAATATCAACCTTGCTCCAGCCAAGATTTTGATGATAAATACGCCAAGTATGCTGCGCGGCTGCATCCAAATCTTGACGTACAAACATCACAGGCGGCAAGTACACTATCTGACCATCAAGCCAGCAAGCATTTTCACTGCTGCCGGTTTCGTTGACGCCCATCGATAAGTTCAAGGTGAAATGACGGCCATCGGGCAAATAACTATTGATACAGCTCCAAAACCAATTGGTCTTGTGGCGCATATAGCCAAGCGTCCAATCTAGATTGGCTATAGTCGTGTCAGTAAAGTCGATTTTTCTGAGCTGAGTATCCAGAGCTTTAGTACTAAATGTTGAATTATCTTTAATAAGTAGATGACCAGATATTGTTGTCAGCGGCTCTTTTTGGGTAAAGGTCCAACCGCGTCTGCCCGTTGGTGTACAGATAGCGAGTGGCTGTGACTGTCTTGCTAAGGTTGCATTGAGTGCAAGGTTTTGACTATCTAGCACAACTTCAATCTGGGAAGGCGTAAAATCCAATGTTACGGTCAGCTTATCATGAGTAAACGCCATTTGACCTTGATAGCAATCGCCTTCTAATAAGGTCTGCCAAGTCAAAGGTTGCAAGGCTTCGCAAACTTCTAGCTCATTAGTTTCATCATTATAGAGATAAACGAAGGCGCTGGTCGCAAGCTTAATCGTCGCCAGTGCTAGGCAAACTCGATAAGGCGGCTCGATAATTTGGATAAAACAAAATTGGTTGGCTTTAAGCGCTTTGCGCCAGTTTGGCAGCGCTTTTTGCGAGATAAGATAACTATGATAGTCAAGATAGTTGATGCGCTTAACGCTAGCAAAAACGCCAAAGCTAGGTTGACCGTTTTGAATAAGTTGGTCAATCTCAACTGCTCTCAAGTGATTAGCGATAGGTTGGTGATTATCGTTTTGCTTCATTTTTACGGCATCCTAGCCAAAATTCATTACGAGACTACCTGGCCTTGGTAGCTAACTGTGCTGCTAACTATTCTTCTTTTTGCTTGTCCTGAAGCAGCCCAAACGGCTTCCCTAATAGCTTTAATCTCTATCATCGTCAAACCATCTATAAGCTCTTCTGTCACATTGACTACTGCAAAAGAACTTATTCCAAACGGATGCCTAGAAAATTTAAGCAATAAATCAGTCATAGCTTGTATTGCTTGTAAAAAATCAGCAATCACCATTCGGCGATTGCTAAAATCTGCATTAACCTGATAGCGTTTGCTACTGCTATCTTTATAGTAGCAAACGGCGCTCACTTGATTGTTTGAGAGCTCAATCACGTATATAGGCGGACGAAATAGCTTTAGGAGCCGATATTGCTTGGGGATAGTATCTAAATGACGTTGATAAATGGATGGACTCACGATACTTCCTTTTTAAAATTCAAAGCCATTTAGATTGTAAGACTTTATACGCTTAGGCTATTTTACTAACTTTAGAAGCCATTAAAAACTATTAGAAAATCCGCTTATCATCGACAGGTTTGGCAAATTTATTGATATTGGCTTCGATATTTTTAGCAATACTTAGATAATACGGCGCAAATTCATCATCAGCCAACACGCTCGGCTCACCTTTATCCACTTGGGCGCGAATACCGCTAGCAAGCGGCAACTGACCCAAGAGTGGCACATGGTATTGCTCAGCGATTTTTTCGCCGCCGCCCGTACCAAAAATCGCTTCAGTATGGTTACAGTTGCTACAGGTATGCAGCGCCATATTTTCAACCACGCCAAGTACTGGAATATTGGTTTTATTAAACATCTCGATGCCTTTTTGCGCATCAAGTAAGGCGATATGCTGCGGCGTCGTCACAATCACCGCACCCGTTACCGGAATGCGCTGCGCCAATGTCAGCTGAATATCGCCAGTACCAGGCGGCATATCGATGACTAAGTAATCGAGCTGCGGCCAATTGGTTTGGTTATACAGCTGCATTAAGGCGCCAGTGGCTTTTGGTCCGCGCCACGCCACAGGTGTATTATCACCATCGAGCAAGCTACCAATCGATAGCATTGCCAAACCATGCGCTTCAATAGGTACAAATTGCTCGTTTTCTAGCTCAGGTTTGACTTTGTCCACGCCCAGCATCGTCGGCATACTTGGTCCATAAATATCAGCGTCTAGCACGCCAACCCGATTGCCCAATTTCTGTAATGCTAAGGCGATATTAACGGTAGTGGTTGATTTACCAACGCCGCCTTTACCCGAAGCGACGACGATAATATGGCGGATACGCGGATGCGCCGTTAAGGACGCTTGCGTCGGCGCCGCTTTCGTAATCGGCGGTTCAGCCTGATTGCTGCTATTTGTATTTGCAGAGGGTTTGGTCTGCTTTTCCATCGCGTTAGTGGTTTTTGGCATGGCTTTCGGTAGGCTTGAGCCCGCGCCTTTTGCAGGCGCTGGCAGGCGCACATTCATATGAATCACTCTGATGCCATGCGGATGCAGTAGATTGCCAAGCTCTTGCTGAATGGTCTCAGGGTCGCTATCTTGCGGCAGACGCAAATCCAAAGTCAGCTCATCGCCATCGCGCTCTAGACCTGTGACCATAGTTGCAAGACTGTTATTACCCAAATGGTAATTGAGCAACACTTGATCAACGGCGCTATCACGAGCCGCTTGTTGCTGCGGAGATTCGGATTTCGAAGATGCTCTTTTTTTTATAAAATTAAACATAGCTACCTCTACTACCTATATCGATGGTTAAATTTGGCAAAAACGATGAATCTTTTTAAACAATAACTGTTTAAAATTGTTTAAAAAAACTCTTAGCTAAAACTTTAGCCCATAAAACTTTTGCCAAATGCTTTTATATAGATACAGTGTAGCTCAATGGGCGCTATAAAAAAACCACACTGTCAGTAGGTATGAGGGTCAAAATTGGTGTTATTTTTTTATTTAAGCGGTCTTATGTAAATGACCGTTTGTTAAACGAACTAACCAATTGGTAAAAACCTAGAAGCGATGAATAAATAAATCAGCACGCCCGACGCATCACTGATTGAAGTAATCAAAGGCGCACTGGCGGTTGCAGGGTCAAAACCGAGTTTATTGAGTATAAAAGGCAGACTCATGCCAATGACACTACCAATCATAACGACACACAGCATACTTAGTGCCAAAACCAAAGAGACGGTCGCGTCACCACGCACATAGCCAATAAGGGCAATGGCAACGGCCATCGTCGCCCCGAGCAGCAGTGCAACTAAGGCTTCGCGGCCAAGGAGTGAAAACCAATCACGCATCTCCACATCACCCGTCGCTAAAGCACGTACCATTAAAGTCGCTGATTGCGAGCCGGCGTTACCGCCACTATCAACCAGTAAAGGTAAGAAAAATACCAATACTAAGTTTGCCGCAATGACGTCTTCGAAGTTAGCAATACTTAACCCCGACAGCAAGTTGCCAAATACTAAAAACACCAGCCAAAAAACCCGCTTACGGTAAAGGACAGTAATACTGACGTCTTTTAAGCGCCCGACCATGGTCGAGACACCGCCTGACTTATGGAAGTCATCCGTGGCTTCATCACTTGCCACGTCCATCGCATCATCATGAGTGACGATACCAACCAACGCTCCACTGGCATCAGTAATGGGTAGGGAGATTAAGTCATAACGGGCAACAGTTTTCGCAACGTCTTCTTGGTCATCGTTGACATCAGAAGAGATGACCGAGCTGACCATGATGTCTTTAATCAGCTGCTCAGGCGATGATAAAATAAGCACCCTTAATGACACCACGCCCAATAGCTTACGCGCGTCATCAATCACATAAGCATGATAAATAGTTTCGGCATCAGGCGCTTCTAAACGTAGCGCATCCAAGGCCTCGGCGACAGTCATCTCAGCCCCTAACGTCGCATAATCGGAGCTCATCAAAGCACCAGCTGTGCCTTCTTCATAGGCCGACAGACGGCGAATATCCTCACGCTTCGCCTGCGCTAAGGCAGGTAATAGCACGTCGCGTTGGTCTTGACTCAGGCGCTTATACAAATCAGTCCGTTCATCTGACGGCATCTCACCGACTATCTTGGCTAAAATAGCGCGCGGAAAGACATAAGCGAGCGCCACTTGACTATCTGGGTCTAAATAAGCAAATATCGTCGAGCGATTGGGCAAATGCGCAAGGAGCTGCCAAGCCAGTTTGGGTTCAATTAATGCCAATAAATCAGCTATATCGATAGGACGCAGGTTTTGAATCTCTTCAATCGCTTGCTCATACTGCTGCTGCTCGATAGCACGGCTTATTTTTTCGGCATAGGTCAACGCCAAGTCTTTATTATTCATTGCTTTTACTCCGTGCAGCGCAAAATAGGGCAACAGGCGCTCATAAAAAAGAGCCAATATTATTGGCTCAAATTAACATAAAATCAAATGCTAAAGGATTGAGGTTTTATTAGCAAGCGAATGATGCTTAAAGCAAGCAAACACCTAACAAAGTTGAATACTTATTCACCAATCTTTTTTGACGTACTTATTGCATAATGCTCACCGGCGTCTTTTCTTGTAATTCTTTAAAACTCACTCCTTCTGCCAGCTCAACCAATTTTAGACCGTTGCCAGTGACATCTAATACGGCAAGCTCGGTAATGATACGGTCGACCACGCCTTTACCTGTCAAAGGCAATTCACACTCGGCAAGGATTTTTGGCTCGCCATGTTTGTTGACCTGTTCCATCAGTACAATCACCCGCTGCACGCCAGCCACCAAATCCATCGCGCCGCCCATGCCTTTGACCATTTTTTTTGGAATCATCCAGTTGGCCAGATCGCCTTTTTCGGATACTTCCATCGCGCCCAATATCGCAAGATTGACATGACCACCGCGGATCATCGCAAACGACTCTGAACTACTAAAATAGCTGGCACCCGGTTCGGTGGTGACGGTTTGCTTGCCTGCATTAATCAAATCCGCATCGACATTTTCTTCGGTTGGAAACTCGCCAATACCGAGTAAACCGTTTTCAGACTGAAGCCAAACATCGACGCCTTCAGGGATATAGTTGGCGACTAGGGTCGGTAAACCAATGCCTAAATTGACATAATAGCCATCTTTTAACTCTTGCGCGGCGCGCTGTGCCATCTGCTCTCTCGTCCATGCCATGATAGTTTCCTTATTTTTTACAAAGCCTATTGTTATTTTTTCATTAAAACCATTAAATAATCTTTCATTTAAGCGCTTGTAGTGGCTGCTTTGGTAGTAGTTTTTTCAATACGTTTTTCGGGATTATCATTTAAGACAATACGCTGGACAAAAATACCCGGTAGATGGATCTCATCGGGGTTTAGCTGCCCTATCTCTACGATTTCTTCGACTTCCACAACTGTAACTTTACCCGCCATCGCACAATCTGGATTAAAGTTACGCGCCGTTTTATTAAAGATTAAGTTGCCGGCTTTATCAGCCTTTTGTGCTTTGATTAATGCCACATCTGCCCGCAAAGTATGTTCAAGCACATAGATACGACCATCAAATTCGCGCGTTTCTTTGCCTTCAGCCACTTGCGTGCCAACGCCTGTAGCGGTATAAAACGCTGGAATACCAGCGCCGCCTGAACGCAGTTTTTCCGCCAACGTCCCTTGCGGTGTCAGCTCAACCTCTAGCTCGCCTGACAGATATTGACGCTCAAACTCTTTATTTTCACCGACATACGATGAAATCATTTTTTTGATTTGGCGCGTTTGTAACAATAGACCTAAACCAAAATCATCGACACCGGCGTTATTACTGATACAGGTCAAATCCTTGACCCCGCTATCACGCAGCGCCTCAATCAGCGCTTCAGGAATACCGCACAGTCCAAACCCACCGATAGCAAGAGTTTGACCGTCACTGACGACACCTTTTAACGCTTCTGCAGCGCTGCTATATACTTTTGATTGACTCATGCTCATCTCCTTGCAAGTCACATTATTTTTTATATAGGTAATGTCTCATCGTTTATATAAGACAATACATTATGTATCGATATAACTAAATTATAATCTCTTTGCTAACTTAGCATATTATTATCCTAGCGACCAGATAACAATCTTAAAATACTTATATGCTAAATCGTTGAGTAACTGCGTAGCTGCCTGCGTGATTAAGCATCGATTTAATTACCAAGGTAATATCACAAAATCGGCCGAATTACGGTATCATAGGCGCACTTTTTTAATTCTTCTCTTTTTTAGAGTTATTGGACGTTTTAAGTGTTAATAATTTAGCATTGATAATACGGTGCTGACTCCTCATAAAGTGCTCGAGACGTTTGAAAATCAACCCGTTTATATAAAAATATAGGTGACAAAAGTGCGTGAGATTTTAGTAACCAGTGCGCTGCCCTACGCCAATGGCTATATCCATTTGGGGCATCTTGTAGAATATATTCAGACCGACATTTGGGTACGTGCGATGAAAGCACAAGGCCATCAGGTCACCTATGTCTGCGCTGATGATGCACACGGTACGGCGATTATGCTCAAAGCAGAAGCCAATGGCGTCACCCCAGAAGAGCAAATCGCCTCGGTAAAAGCCTCACATGAAGCCGATTTTGCCAAATTTTTGATTGACTTTGATAATTATCACAGCACCCATTCAGAAGAAAACAAGCATTTCTCTGAGCTGATTTATCGTCGCCTTAATAGCGCCGGACATATCAGCACAAAGGACGTCAAGCAGCTTTTTGACCCTGAAAAGCAGCTGTTTTTAGCCGATCGTTTTGTCAAAGGAGAGTGCCCTGAATGCAGCGCGCTTGACCAATATGGCGATAATTGTGAGGTATGCGGTACCACTTATGATGCAACCGACCTTATCAATCCGCATTCAACGCTATCTAATGCGACGCCCGTGCTTAAAACTTCTAAGCATTATTTCTTTGATTTGCCTGAGTTTGAGCAATTCTTAAAAGATTGGACGCGTAGCGAAAATCGCTTGCAAGTCTCCGTCGCCAATAAACTGCAAGAATGGTTTGACGCGGGTCTGACCAGCTGGGATATCTCGCGTGATGCGCCGTATTTTGGTTTTCAAATCCCAGATACACCAAGCGATGAGCCAGAAAAATACTTTTATGTCTGGCTAGATGCACCAGTTGGCTATATGGCAAGCTTTAAAAACCTATGTGATAAGCGCGAAGGTAGCGACCAAGCGCTTGATTTTGACCGTTATTGGATGCAAGAAAACGAGCATAAAACCGAGGTGTATCATTTCATCGGTAAAGACATCGTTTATTTCCATGCGCTATTTTGGCCAGCGATGCTAGCCGGCAGCGAGTTCCGTACGCCAACCGGTGTTTTTGCCCACGGTTTCTTGATGGTCAATGGCGAAAAAATGAGTAAGTCACGCGGCACCTTTATCAAGGCCGAAACTTACGCGGAACACTTACACCCTGAATACTTGCGTTATTATTTCGCCAGTAAACTGTCTGACAAAGTTGAAGATATTAACCTTGATTTAGAAGACTTTATGCAAAAGGTCAACTCTGACTTGGTGGGTAAAGTGGTCAATATCGCCAGCCGTAGTGCCGGTTTTATCGTGAAGAAATACGACGGTATGCTGTCAGACAATTGCGTAGAATCAGAATTACTAGAAAATATCACCAAAACTGGTGATGAAATTGCCGCCGCTTACGAAAACCGTGAGTTCTCGCGTGCGATGCGCTTAATCATGCAGTGTGCCGACAAAGCCAATGAATATATCGACGAGAAAAAACCTTGGTCGCTTGCCAAAATCGAGGGCACTGAGAAAGAAGTGCAAGACGTCTGCTCGGTGGCGATTAATATCTTCCGCCAATTGATGGTTTATTTGGCGCCAGTATTGCCTGAGCTGACAGCCAATGCTAAAGAATTCTTAAATATTGATGATTTAAGCTTTGCTAGCCGAAATCAATGGCTACTTGGTCATAAAATCAATAAATTTAAACCTTTGATGCAGCGTATCGAAGAAAAAGACGTTGCGGCAATGGTTGAAGATTCAAAGGCCTCGTTAGCGCAAGCAGACGCCCCTACTGCTAACAGCGATAATAATTCAGATAATAAAAAAGCAGTAGTAAACACCCAGCCAGTACCAGCGGCTAATACTGACAGTGAAGCTGGGCAAGCGGACTATATTGGTATTGAAGACTTTGCCAAAGTTGAGATGAAAGTGGCACACGTCTTAGCCTGTAATTATGTCGAAGGTGCGGATAAGCTTTTACAATTTACCTTGGACGTTGGCGAAGACAAACCGCGTAATGTCTTTAGCGGTATCCGTAAGTTTTATGAGCCTGAGCAATTGCTGGATAAAAAGGTAATTTGCGTCACCAATCTTGCGCCGCGTAAGATGAAATTTGGCATCTCAGAAGGCATGGTATTATCGACTGGCAACCCGAAAACTCAGTTAACGGTGGTTACTTTACCGGACAACTGCGTGATTGGTGATGTGTTAGCTTAAATGCGGTTGTACTTATAGAATAAAAAAGATGCTTTCGTGGCATCTTTTTTTTGCCTAAAATTCATTGGTGACAAAATAAAAAGAGCGTGGGCAAAAAATAAAAATATCGACAAAAATCTGCCTTTATTCACTTTTATAAAATCAATGACAAATGCGTTTTATTTTCTTATTGCCATAAGTTACATTACTGTCATAATATGGACGTAATCATCAAGGGATTGATTACCTTTATGTTCGCCCGTTATCTCAGCATGCACATAACATTGACTCGGGTAACCTGCAATTTTTAACCTATGAGCCAAAATAAAATGACCTTTGCCACTACTTTACGCCTTAGCCTGTGCGGCGCTGCTTTTAGCGCGGCGCTTGGTTTAACCGCTTGCTCTAATAATGCGACCGACCCTGCCGTCAACGCTGATGATAGCGCAACTAACGATAAGCCTGCCAAAACCTTGGCCATCACGCAAATTGTCGAGCATCCTTCTTTAGATGAGATGCGCCGCGGCATTATTGATGAGCTGGCGGACAACGGCTACGCAGAAGGGCAAAACCTAACCGTTAATTTTCAAAGTGCGCAAGGGAATACCGCAACGGCTGGGCAAATTGCCAAACAGTTCGCCGGTGACAATCCAGATGCTATCGTTGCCATCTCAACACCTTCTGCGCAATCGGTAGTTGCTTCGACCAAAACTGTTCCCGTTATTTATACCGCCATTTCAGACCCTGTGGCAGCCAAGCTAATTGACGAAAATGACGTGCCTATCCAAACCAATGTGACTGGTTTGTCGAGCGAATTACCTATTGAACCGCAGTTAGACAATATTCAAAAAATCGTGCCCAATGTGAAAACCATTGGTTATGTCTATAGCCCAGGCGAAGCCAATTCGGTGGTGGTTCTTAAACAACTGGAAAAGGCAGCACCAGCACGCGGGCTTAAGATATTGGGCGTCACTGCCAATCGCCCTACCGACGTTGCAATGGCTACTCGTAGTCTGGCTGGCAAGGTAGAGGTTATTTATACCTCACTGGATAACAATGTGGTTTCGGCTTTTGAAGCGATGGCAAATGCGGCTAATGAGCTTGATATCCCAGTTATTGCCTCAGATGAATTTAGCGTCAGACGCGGTGCGACGGCAGCGCTTGGTGTCAATGATTATGACTTTGGTCGTACTACAGGCAAAATGGTGTATCGGGTATTAAACGGTGAAGCGACCAAAGATATCGCACCGCAAGTTATGAATACCTTAACGCTATATGTCAGCCCAAAACACGCCGCTGAACAAGGTACTAGCCTATCGGCAGACTTACTTAAAAATGCCATCAATGTCGACAAAGAAGCACAAAAGGCCAGCAAATAGTCACTAATAAATAGTTGCGTCTCAATAGTAAAGAATAAACGGACGGTAATTAATAATCAGCTATACAACGGATTACACAATCAGCTAGGATAATGGCTGGCAGCGCTACCCTTTTTTATCTTTTATATAATGTACGGACACATTATTATTTTCAGGAGTCAGACCCATGTTGTATCAAAATCGTTTTGCCAAAGCTTTATTATGGGGCGGTGTTTGCACCGCTATCTTGACCGGCTGTAACCAGCCAGCACAAGATGCCAACACCACTGACGGCGCTGCTACGGGCGGCGATGCCAAAGCTGCCATGAAAACGGTCGCTATTACCGCCATCGTTGAACATCCAGCACTCGATGATGTGCGTAAAGGCGTTATCGACGAGTTAAGTGACGCCGGCTTTAAAGAAGGCGAAAACTTAACCATCAACTTCCAAAGCGCCCAAGGTAATACCGCCACTGCCGGTCAGATTGCCAAACAATTCGTCGCTGATGCACCAGATGTCATCGTGGCGATTGCCACGCCATCGGCTCAGTCTGTAGCCGCTTCTACCAGCAGCATTCCTATGGTGTTCTCAGCGGTCACCGACCCTGTCGCAGCAAAACTGGTACCGAAACTTGATGGCTCTGGCACCAACGTTACTGGCGCCTCTGATGCCCTTCCTTATGCGCCGCAAATCGATTTGATGCGTCAAATTATCCCAAGTCTAAAAAACGTCGGTTATGTCTATAGCCCAGGTGAGGTGAACTCAACCATCGTTTTAAAAGCGCTAAAAGAGAATCTGACCCCGCTTGGTATTAACGTTCACGAAGCGCCTGCGCAGCGTAGTAACGATATTGCGATGGCCGCTCGTAGCCTTGAAGGTAAAGTCGATATGATTTATACCTCAACGGATAATAACGTGGTTTCAGCATACGAATCACTGTACCAAATCGCTAAAGAAAGTAAGATTCCATTGATTGCCTCTGATACCAGTTCGGTTGAGCGCGGTGCCGTTGCAGCCTTAGGGGTGAACTATTACGATTTAGGCCGCGAAACCGGTAAAATCGTTACGCGTATCTTAAACGGTGAAAAAGCAGGCGAAATCCCTGTTTATACGCCGCAATCGCTTGATTTACATGTCAGTCCAAAGAATGCGCAAGCTGAAGGCATCACGCTACCACAAGCCGTTATCGATAAAGCAAAAGTAGTGTTAGAATAACTGCCGCTTTTAACTCTAATTCTTAGACGATAGTTTTTATCAATTATCGTCTAGGTTAATTGGATATAGCTATTTTGATATGGCTATATAGGTAGCGCAGACAAACCCAGCTCTCAGTCAGTAGGCTGGGCTTGTTTTTTCAAGGCTGTAAATAAGCAAAGCTTATAATCAAGCATTCTAAGAATAGGTTTTGCTTGACCCTAACTGCAGATACCTCTATCTGTTAAATTCACCGCTTAGTCGTTTAAGCAAAGTTGGCTGATTGATAGCGCGATATGTCGCCTATCTCAATTATCTCGCCATCATTTATTAAACGCTGGGTTATGACTTACTGATCTCTTATGTCTTTAATTGCTTTTTTTGGTGCGCTTGAAAGTGGTCTGATTTATGGCCTAGTGGCGCTTGGCGTCCTTATCTCATTTCGTACCCTCGACTTTCCGGATTTGACCGCTGACGGTAGTTTTCCGTTGGGCGGCGCTGTCGCGGGTATTTCTATCATCGCTGGAGTGAATCCTTGGCTTGCTTGTGCCTTTGGTATGCTAGCAGGGTCAGTCGCCGGTATTGTCACCGCGTGGCTACACGTTAAGCTGGGCATTTTACAGCTGCTTGCCAGTATCCTTGTGATGGTTGCTTTATACTCTGTCAATCTACGGATTATGGGTGCGCCAAACTTACCATTGTTAGGTGAAACGACCGTATTTAGTACCTTGGTCAGTGATGGTAATGGTTACTGGATGCGCTGCCTCATTATTGGTGTCGTCGTCCTATTGGCCATGTTGTTTTTAAACTGGTTTTATAGTACCGAAACGGGTTTATCGATGCGGGCGACTGGCTCAAACCTACGCATGGCACAGGCGCAAGGTATCAATACCTCATGGATGACCATCATTGGTATGGCGATTTCTAACGGCTTGATTGCGTTAGCAGGCGCATTATTTGTGCAGACGCAAGGTGGCGCTGATATCTCAATTGGTATCGGTACGATTGTCATTGGTTTAGCAGCGGTCATCATCGGCGAGACCATTATTCCAGCTAAGCGTATTTGGCTGATTACCTTTGCGGTGGTCGTTGGTGCGGTGCTTTATAAGCTCTTTATTCAAGTGGCTCTATCAAGCAGTACGCTACGTAGTATCGGATTTGGTCCCCAAGATTTGAACTTGATTACCGCGCTACTCGTGGTATTAGCCTTAGTCTTGCCAAAAGCTAAAAATAAATTTTTAAGTCGTAAAGTTCGGGCTTAATGTCAATATGCAACCATAAGGAATAATTATTATGATGCAAGCTACAGATTTGCGGTTGACCTTTAACCCTGGAACGCCCATTGAAAACCCTGCCCTACGCGGTATCAATTTAAATATCGCCGATGGTGAATTTGTCACCGTCATCGGTACCAATGGCGCAGGCAAATCGACCTTTTTAAATGCTGTCAGTGGCACCACGCGCGTGGATAGCGGTTCAATCTTGTTAAATGGTATTGATGTCACCAAAAAGACCGCGCACCAACGTGCCCATTGGGTTGCTCGCGTTTTCCAAGACCCGATGGCGGGAACTTGTGAGGCGCTAACCATCGAAGAAAATATGGCGCTAGCCTATAAGCGCGGCGGCAAACGTGGTTTGAACTTTGCCCTTAATCAAAATAACCGTGACTTATTTCGCGAGAAATTATCGGTATTAAAATTGGGTCTAGAAAATCGTTTAACCGACCGTATGGGCCTGTTATCCGGTGGTCAACGCCAAGCCGTGAGCTTACTGATGGCGTCATTGCAACCGTCTAAGATTCTACTGCTTGATGAGCATACGGCGGCCCTTGACCCTAAAACAGCGGCGTTTGTTTTAGAATTAACCGATAAAATCGTCACCGACAATCAGCTAACAACGATGATGGTGACGCATTCGATGCAGCAGGCTCTAGCTCATGGTACGCGTACTGTGATGCTTCATCAAGGTCAGGTGGTATTAGACGTATCTGGCGATATCCGTAAAGGCATGGATGTGCATGATTTACTGGATATGTTTGAGCAAACCCGCGGTGAAAAGGTCGAAGATGACAGTTTGATATTAAGCTAACTCATTTTGCAAAATATTTTGAATTTAAAATAAAACGCCTTCTCATTAGGCGTTTTTTTATGGCTGTTTTAGTTTTTAAGAATCAAGCATGACCAATTTTTGAATCAATTCACTGACATGCTGCGCTTGCATTTTCTTCATCACCTGTGAGCGATGTACCTCTACCGTTCGTACCGATATGTCTAAATGGTCGGCGATATTTTTATTTAGATTGCCTTGCATCAGCTCATGAGCGACCTGTTTTTCTTTCTCGGTTAGCTGCGCATAGAGCTTTTTTATACTATAAAGCTCAGCTCGTTTGAGGGTTAATACTTGCGCACGCTCAAGCGCTTCTTGGAGACGGTGACTATTAATCGGTTTCTCTAAGTAATCAGCGGCGCCTTGTTTGAGCATATTAACAGCATCAGCAATCTCACCTTGACCAGTTAATGCAATAAGCGCTATCGGACTGTCCTGTTGATTAAGGTGCGCTTGTAGTGCTTGACCGCTCATGGCTGGCATCATTAAATCACTGACGATCACCGCGGGATAATAGATATCAACTTGCTGCAAAAAAGTCAGGGCACTTGACCACACTTGGGTCGGCAATCCTAAGCTGCTAATTAAAAAATTACAGGAATGACGCACGCTTTCTTCATCGTCGATGATATGAACCAGTAGAGGTTCATTATTGCTATCAACTGGCGTTTGCCATTCTGAGTGCTTAACTGAATTATGCTGAGCATTCATACGCAACCTTATGATTAAGTTAATTTGTAAAATTTATAAATGCTTGGTTGTTGATAACCCTCTCTTGCTCACTTTCGCTTTTGCTTACTGTCTCTGTTGATTATCTTATTTCTGCGCATCATCTGCCAAATGCAGCGGCAGATAAAAAGACACTTGCGCACCTACCCTGTTTGCTAATGGATGAGTGTTTTCCATTTTTATCAAGCGCACTTTACCATTTAACGACCGCTTTAAGCGTTGCTGATAACCATCTAACGCTTGTATAGTATTAAGCTCCTGCTGGAATTCGATATTGCCAAGCTGCATCATACCGCCAATTGACTTGCACAAACGCTGACATATCATCAGCCCCAAGCCTAAACCATTTTCTTTGGTCGATTTGGTGGCGTATTTATTAGTCAGACGCTGTTGTGATTGACCCTCAACTAACTGCTGATTACCCTCTAACGGTTTATGGTCAAGCAACTGCGCCTCATCAAAACCGCCTGCATCATCGGTTATATGCAATACGATATAAGATTTACCATTATAATCTTTTGCCTGACAACGTAACATTATCTGCGTTGCCCCTTGCTGCTCGGCATTGAGCATACTATTCATCAATAACTGGTCAAGAACCAAGCTTGGCAACTGCAAAGTCTGGTAGTCACTCGCCAACCAAAAGCCAATACTTGAGGCTTTTTCACCAAGTAGCAATATACACTGCGCATAGGTGGTGACGATGTCCACTTGAACGTTGTTCGGCTGCGAGCGCCCTGCCCAGCGCCGAATATTACTGATAACAGCCGCGACCCGTTCGGTTTCATTAACAATTTGCTGTAACGCACTTTCTGTCGCTTGTTTGTCTATTGCTTGCTTTTCTAGCACTTGCTTGTCCGTTAGGGTCTTTTCTAGCGCATTCAAACTATGGGCAGAGTTTTTATCCAGCACCGTACTTTCTTTACCGTCTTGGCGGCTGACACTGCTTTGACTGCGAATAAGTAAGCCTTGCGCATAATTTTGAATGGTCGCCAGCGGCTGATTGATTTCATGGGCGATGGATCCACTCATCTCACCGATGACAGCGAAGCGTTCTGATTGACGTAGCTGCTGGTCATAATCACGAATCAGTTGATTTTGCAGAATGATTTTTTGCCGTCGTCGCCATGCCAGCCAGCTCATCCACGCATAATTCACCGTTGATATCAGTACAATTAAAACGATAACTGCCATCCACAATCGATGCGCCTTTACCCAATCGACCATATGCGCGCCCAGCTGCTTTTGTGCTGGATGACGATTCATATCATAAAGGATACGTTCAGCATCGCTACTCGATTCGGCTGGTAGCCAGCGCTGTCCTATCCCTAACGACTCTTGCTCTGGTTGACTCTTTCCATATTGACTCAAACCAAATAAATTTTGATTGATTTGCCGAATCAAGGCAGCTGGCGCTTGCTCGGTCGCCGCCAATGTCCAATTGGGATATATCTTTGTTGAAGACTGACAGCTAGAAGCGGTCGCCACAGGGTGAATAAGTCGGTATTGTTTTTTGCTAATCTTCCCTTGCTGCGCCATTTCTTCCATCAAACAAAGTGGCGCAATCGCTGCATCTACGCTGCCACTGGCCAATGCATGTAAGGTACGCTCAATAGGATAACCGACGAACTGGGTCTGATAACGGTTGGATGGCACACCGTTTTGTTGTAATAAATGCGCGACGAGCAGATAACCACCAAAAGCCTCACTGTCGACGGCAGCAATTTTACGCTGCTGCAAATCTTGCAACTGATAAATGCCGCTGTCTGCCTTTACCCAAAGTGCACTGGCGACGGCTTCCATGGCGCTAGGTTCTTTTAACGGACTACCCTGACTGAGTTTATTAAATTTATTAGCTAGATTAACCGTTGTAGAAAGCTGCTTATCAGCGCTTTTATTAAAACTTTTTTTATGAAAGTTTTTACCCTGGTTATCATCAGGCCTATCCAATTGAGCGGTCTCTGTATCAGCTTGCAAGGTCGCAAGCCAGCGCCAATGGGTGGTATTCATTTTAATCAGCTGTACTTGCGGACCAAGCACTAGGGCAAACTGCTGCGCTTCGATTTCCTGCTGCCAATTTTCTAATGCTAGCGGTATCAAGACCACCGTGTCCTCTTGCAACTGTCCATTAAGCTGATTAAGCCAAGGTTGCCAACGCTCTTGTGCAGCCGTTTCCCCTTGCGGCGCGAGCACGCCTAAATAGTAAGTTTGCGCATTGGCAATGGCTAGCATTAACCAAGTAAAGGACGCTACAACGATAATAAAATAAGCGTTCAAGCTAGCCCAGACTTTAGACTTTTTAACCATACACCTAGCCTTACAGTTGAGCTATCAAACAGCCATTATAAATGAAAACCATAATTATAATGTGGTTTTCCACAATATCGTAATGTTACCCGCCACTTTATACTAGATAACAATCTTGTAACTTTTCATTTACTAAGCTTAATTTTTAAATATTTCATAGGACTATCTAATAGTCCTCATAGAATGTTTATGACGAATGAGAAGCTTAGTAAAAATATCTTATGGAGGGCAGGCTTATGAAAAAGTGGCCATTAATTATTATTATGGCAGCCATTGTCGGGCTGATTTTAGCGTTTATTATTGGGCAAATACTACCTAATATGCGCACAACCAGCAGTGACATCGAGGTCAATATCACTGACCCTGTCCTTATTAAACAAGGGCAATACGTCGCGCGTACTGCTGACTGTGTCGCCTGCCATACGACGCTTGACGGTGAAACTTATGCTGGCGGCCTGCCGATGCTGACGCCACTAGGTGCCATTTATTCAACCAATATTACCCCTGATAAAGAAACGGGTATTGGTCAATATACCTTTAGCGACTTTAAAAATGCCGTCAAGCATGGCGTGCGCCGTGATAATAAAGCGCTATATCCTGCGATGCCCTATCCGTCTTATCAGCTCATGCCAGAGGAAGATTTGGCCGCGATGTACGCCTATTTTATGTCTGACGTCAAACCCGTTAAGCAAGCCAACTTAAAAAGTGAGTTGCCGCCAATAGCCAATTGGCGCTGGCCGCTGGCTTATTGGCAAGCACTGTTTGACCCAAAACGTGACTTTGTGCCAGAAACTGATGATGCGCTATTGACCCGTGGCCAGTATCTAATAGAAGGTCCTGGACACTGCGGCTCTTGTCATACTGGACGCGGTATCGGTTTCCAAGAAATCGCCTTAAATAATGCCGACTCAGAAGAATATTTGAGCGGTGCGGTTATCGATGGCTGGCGAGCCAAAAGCATTCGCGGTGAACATCGCGGTTTGGCTACGTGGACGGCCGCAGAATTGAATGACTTCTTTAAAACCGGTCGTACTGACAGCACGGCTGCTTTTGGCGCCATGGCCGAAGTGGTCGAGCACAGCACACAATATATGACAGACTATGATATCAACGCCATGTCGTCTTATCTAAAAACACTGTCTCCTGCGCCAAACAAAGAAACAATCTTGCCAGCGAAAAAAGACATTACCACGCAAAAACTGCTTGATGGCAACTATGATTCGCGCGGCTCAATTTTGTACGCTGAGTATTGCCAAGTTTGTCACCGTGCCGATGGTAAAGGCGTGGCGCGTATTTTCCCAGCCCTTGATGGTAATAGCGCGGTATATGCTAAAAATGCTGACTCGGTACTCCAAATCACCTTGAGCGGTGGCCGCATGCCCGAAACCCCGCACGACCGCATGGCCTTTACCATGCCTGAATTTATCAACCTAAGTGATGCTGATGTGGCAGAAGTGGTCAACTATGTCCGTAATAGCTGGACCAACCAAGCGCCTGAAATTGGTGTTAATGACGTGGTAAAAATGCGCGCTTTTCTTGCCAAAAAACCAAAAACCAGTACCGATATCGCCCCAGACTTAAGTATTAATGCGCAAACAAAAGGAGCAAAATAATGAAAAACTCTCCACTCAACTTGCCTGCTATTGTTAGCGTTATCTCTCAAAAAATGACTATTCGCAAATTACCTACTGCCATCTTTACTGCTTCAGCGCTTAGTATCGGCGCTATCAGTAGTGGCTGCTCACAGCCCGAGCCTGTAGAACAAAACGCGCCTAAATATGGCTTAGTTACTGCTGATGATGCCAATGAAGACATCGGTACTTATGTGCTGCCGCAAGATACGTCTATCTTGGATGAGCCAAACGCTGATGAGATATTTTATGGTAAGCGCTTATTAAACGAAACCAAGCGCTTATTACCCGAGCACGTTGGCGCGCAAATGAACTGTAATAGCTGTCATATCTCGCAAGGTAAAATCCCCCTTGGCGACCCGTATATCAACAGTTACAACTTCTACCCGCGTGTGATGCCGCGCGCAGGTAAAGAAATCGATTTAACCAAACGCATCAATGGCTGCTTTCAGCGTTCGATGAATGGCAAACCATTAAAACCTGAATCACCTGAAATGCTAGCAATGTTGGCCTATATGAAATGGCTGTCACAAAATACGCCAAAAGAGCAAAAGGTCGATATCCAAAATGCTGGTAAAGTGGATGAATCCTTGGTCGGTAACCCTGTACGCGGTGAAAAAATATACCAAGTACAATGTGCCACCTGTCATGGTGATAACGGCGAAGGTATCAAAGACAGCCGCGGTGATATTGTCTTCCCACCATTATGGGGCGATGAATCCTTTAATATCGGTGCGGGCATGGCGCGTACTTATAAAGCGGCGGCTTTTGTGAAATACAATATGCCGATGGGCATTCAAACCAAAGGTCTATGGGGTCATGGCAATGTGCTCAGTGATCAAGACGCCATCGATGTCGCTGAATTTTTTACCCATCAACCGCGTCCTGACTTTGCTGGTAAAGTAAACGACTGGCCTAATGGCAAAAAACCTAAAGATGCGCGTTATTAAATGCACTAACCTGACAACATATCAGTCATGCTGATTTATAAAATAAAAAAACCTCAAACGCATGAATGGCTTTGAGGTTTTTTGTTATCTATGGTTAATGCGACTAAAAAATTTTGACCAGCCATTATATAGTAGTGCTTAAGGCAATGACTTTTATTACAGTCATACTTACTTATCGCCATTCGCTTATGAGGTCTATCATTCGTAAAATTCCTATTTACTCTCACCCTGCTGCTGGTTGGCCAGCTTTGGTTGCTTCTACTCGTAAGCTAATGGATTACAAGGCTTTTTTGCGTGGCAGTATAAGTATCTTACACAGCAATCAGCCCAACGGCGGCTTTGACTGTCCGGGCTGTGCATGGCCAGATCATAAGACCCATAAAAGCCTTGATGTCTGTGAAACGGGTATTAAAGTCATTGCCAGTGAAACGATGAGTAGGCGCGCCGATGCCGCATTTTTTGCCAAACATAGCGTCAAAAAACTACAAAGCTGGTCAGGCTACGAGCTTGAGCACAGCGGCCGCTTATCAGAGCCGTTATATTATGATGCAGGGCAAGACCGCTATGTGGCAATTTCTTGGCAGGCAGCATATGAGCGTATTGCTGATACGTTGAAAAATCTCGATTCGCCAGATGAAGCGTTATTTTACACCTCAGGACGCGTCACTAACGAGCCTGCTTTTATGTATCAATTGTTTGTACGCTGTTTTGGCACCAATAATTTGCCAGATTGCTCAAATATGTGTCACGAGCCAACGTCAGTGATGCTCGGTAAACAGTTAGGCGTCGGTAAAGCCACGGTGGTTTTGGAAGATTTTGAACAGGCGAAGCTAATTATGCTGTTTGGGCAAAATCCTGCTACCAATCACCCGCGTATGCTTGAGATGCTGGCACACGCTCATAAGCAAGGCTGCAAAATCATCTCTATCAATCCTATGCGTGAGCAAGGTTTAAGCAAGTTTAGAAATCCGCAAAAACCAACCCATATGGCCGCAGGGCAAAGTGATGAAATGGTTGATGAAGTCATTCAAATTCAAATCGGTGGTGATACCGCTTTATTGACGGGCTTGGCCAAATGGCTGACCAAAAATGGCAAAATTGATAATGATTTTATTGAGCAGCACACATCAGGTTATGAGGCGCTGGATACCTGGTTACGCCAGCAGTCTTGGACAGAGGTAGAGCGTGGCTGCGGTATTAGTAAAGCAGACATTATTAAACTTGCCAAACTTGTTGCTGATAGCCCCGCAACCATTTGTACCTGGGGCATGGGTATTACCCAACATGTCCAAGGCGAAGATAACGTCGCCATGATTACCAATTTGCTACTACTCATGGGTATGATTGGGGTCGATGGCGCAGGCGCCTCACCGGTGCGCGGTCACTCCAATGTGCAGGGCGATCGCACCATGGGTATCCATGAGCGTCCTAAACAGAGCTTACTTGATAGCCTTGAGCGCGTTTTTAAGCGCCCTATGCCGCAAGAAGATGGGCTTGATGTCATCGCTGGGGCAAAAGCATTGATGCAAGGTAAGCTCAAAGCCTTTATCAGCATGGGTGGGAATTATGCCGTTGCCGCGCCCGATAAAATTGCGATTCAAACGGCCTTAACCGCTACCGAGCTTAATGTTTTTATTGGCACCAAACTTAATGAAACTATGCTATATCCGGGTAAAAACAACCTTATTTTACCTTGTATCAGTCGTACCGAACGTTTAGTAACGGCGAAAGGTGAACAGTTCGCGACGATTGAAGACTCTATGTGCCAGATTGTTTCTACGCGCGGTCGCATTGAGCCGATTAGTGATGATTTAAAATCTGAAGCGCAAATTGTGGCCGATATGGCAACCCACGTGCTTGGCGCTGATTCGTCTATTCCATGGCAAACCATGAGCAGCGACTTCGATATCATCCGTAATTATATCGCTCAAGCGATTGAAGGCTTTGAGAATTTTAACGATCGTATTCGTGAAAATAAGCGCGGTTTTCATTTATATCACCCTGCCCGTCATCGCGTTTGGAATACCGATAGCGGCAAAGCGCAGTTTGAAGTCCCACAATATCCAATTACTTATGTCGCAGCACAGATGGCAAAAGCCACATCGAGCTATCATAGCCATGCTAAAAATAACAATGCTAAAAGTGACCATAGCAAAAATAATGAACCCGCGATTCATCCAAGCGATAGCGATAGCGATCACAATCCAACCCAAAGCGCTGAGCAAAAAGTATGGCAGCTAACCAGTGTCCGCAGTCATGATCAATTTAACACCATGATTTTTGGTCATCAAGACCGCTATCGCCAGACCAACCGCCGCGACGTGTTATTTATGCATCCCGATGAAATCAAGCGTTTAGGTTGGCAAAAAGGCGATAGCGTTATGGTATCGCGTCAAGATAGTCAAGATGAACAGCGCACCTTAGGTCCATTAATACTGACTGAGATGGATATCGCTGCCAATGCGGTGGCGACCTATTATCCTGAATGTAACGACCTTATCGACTTAGACACTCATGCACCAGACTCAAGGACGCCTTCTTATAAATCCGTCACCGTTGTTTTGCAGCGCGTTAATGAGGGCACACTAGCCGCCAGCGCTTAATAAAGATGGTTTGATAAAGGTAATGGTTAAAATATAATGCTCAGTAAACATAACGCAGTTGCAGTAGAACCTTGGTTAAATGGCTCAGCGGCCGATTTAGAAACCAATGCTGATCATGCTGCTGCGCCAATAATGGATATGCAGACCGTGCCCTTATCGCGCCTACATTTAACACAAAAACATGCTTATTTATCTACAGCAAATCTCTCTTCTAAAAATGCAGAAATAGAGGTTGATGACAAATCAGCGCTGCTGGCAGTAGAGGCAGCGGTTGCGATTGTCATTAATGGTATCCACTATGCGATATTGATGGCAAGCCCCTACCAGCTTGAGTATCTTGCTATTGGTTTTTTGTATAGCGAAGGATTGATTCATCATAGTCATGAATTATTAGAGTGGGAGGTAACGCAACTGACCGATATTGCCAGTTACCGAAAATTCACCAGTGATTTAACGGATGACTTACTTGATGAAAAGACGGCATTTGAGCAATTTTCAGCGCAGTTGCAAGACTATGATGTATATGTAGTAGAGCTGGTACTAAATCAGCGCTGTCATCAGCGTATTCAAGCGCAGAGGCGACAGCTAGCAGGACGTACAGGCTGCGGTATGTGCGGTATCACCGGGCTTTCGCAAGCGCTTCCCGATTTAAGTCATTATTTATCATCCAGCTTGCAACAAAAACAGTCAGAATCCTCCGTGCCCAGTCTTAGTTATTTACTGCACATGCATCAGCAAATTAACGCCGCCCAGCATACCCATCAACTCACTGGTGCGGTACACGCTGCAGCCACCATGCAAGGCAAGGATTTGTATTTATTTGAAGACGTAGGGCGTCATAACGCACTTGATAAACTCATCGGTTGGCAATTGCGCAACAAGACCAAGCTGACATGCGTGGTGATGACCTCGCGATTGTCTATTGAGCTGGTACAAAAATCCATTCGTAGCCACATTCCTTGGCTCGTTGGTATGTCGGCACCGACCAGTACTGCAGTACGCGTCGCTGAACACTATGGTTTGGGACTGGCAGGGTTTTTACGCGATGACCGAGTTACTTATTATACCAATTATAAAGACGCTTAAAACAACAAGTTAGGGGCGACTCTTTTATTATATCCATTTAACTCTATCACTAAACCGCTAAGCAATAACTATTTTCTACTTATTTTTACTTCAACTTAACTCTCCCTGTAAGTTCGTAAAAGAGCCCCTAGCCTTTATCGTTACCTTTCCTTAATACAAGAAAATTTGTTTAAACTTCATAGTTTCTCCTAACCTCTTCTGCTTATTAGGATCATTTTAATAACGACCTATTAGTTTATCTTAATGCTGGCTGACTAAAAAGTCTGCGGTAAAATTTGAGATAGCAGACAGAATAGGTTACTCTTACCGCACAAACATGTTACGATAATTTAACATCGCTGTAGTTTTATTTATCAATGAGAAGTAAATACTGGCAATAACTGCCGTAAAAATTTACTTATTATCACGACAGCGGATGTTCGCTCACAAGCAATAAAGGGATGAAAACCCATCCTAACTGTTGCTTAACGCAGCTACTATAAACAGCTCTATTTAGCACCGCTCAAGCAGTTTAGGCTCAGTGCTTATCCGTATTTTTGCTAGAGATGCTTAGTCAATAAGCGTCTTTTAGCGTCTCGTTACTATCGAGTAGGCATCACTTGACAGCGTAATGGTCAATCCATTAACAGACGCCTATTGAGAGTTGCCGCCGTTATTTCTAAGACAAATTTTTAGTCTATATTTTTTGTCAAATATTTGTCTAACAGGCTGTGCTAAATGAAAAAGCGGCATCACATTTAACGTGAGCGTTTGGCTTGCCTCATTGCGTGCTTGTGCGCTGTATACAAGCAGCGAATAGAACCAATGCGTCCTATTACATTCCTAACAGTTTGTGGCATGACTTTTATTGCAAACCTTTATTCTTCAAACAATTGCGAGGTATGAATTTGAAAACTGAGTCATTGTTCCAATTTTCATCAATCACCATTCTTTTACTTTTATTAGGATTTTATGGCGGTACTTACCTGCTGTCTTTATTGATTAAAAAAGATAAGGAAACCACTTCTGGATTTATGGTCGCCGGTCATGGTGTCGGTTTTGGCATGGGCGCGGCGAGTATGACTGCAACTTGGATTTGGGCAGCCTCGTTTTATGCGGCTGCAACCTCCGGTTATAAATACGGCGTTTCAGGACCGCTACATTATGGTTTTTGGGGCGCCTTGATGATTTTATTCATCTACCCTTTTGGCATGCGCTTTCGCGAACTTGCTCCTAATGGACACACCTTAGGTGAACTTATCCACGCGCGCCACGGATCATCAAGCCAATTAATTTTAGCAATATCTAACCTTATGGGCAGCTTAATTAGCTTGATGGTCAACTTCACCGCTGCTGGTGCTTTGGTATCAGTATTATCGCCGTTATCTTTTCAGACCGGCGTCATTATCGCAGGTGTCGGAGTGCTCAGCTATACGTTAACCTCTGGATTTCGAGCGTCCGTATTTACCGATTTTGCTCAATTAGTTGCTTTGATGGCGATTGGAGTCATCATCATCCCTGCGGTGCTATTTGCCATGGGCGGGCCATCGGTCATGGTCAGTGGCTTATCAAACTTAACCTTAGAGCAGCAAAACCTGTTTTCTTCTGAAGCCTTTTTTCAGCAAGGGGCGCCTTATTTTGTCGCGGTATTGGCTTATGCTATCGGCAACCAAACCATTACCCAGCGATTATTTGCCATTGATAAAAGCAAAATCAAAGCCACTTTTGTCACTGCAACGGTCGGCTACGCGGGCATCGTCATTGGACTTGGTATGATTGGCTTGATGGCTTTGACCATTGGTATTGAACCGCTCGATGGCAATATGAATAACTTAATCCCGCAAATGGTTAGTACTTATTTGCATCCGGTATTTATTGCCTTGTTCTTTATTTTGGTCATTGGCTCGTTATCCTCAACCGCTGACTCAGATTTATCGGCGCTATCAACGATTATGATGGCGGACGTTTATGGCAAAAATATCGCTAAAGGGCGCGTAAAACCAAAAACCATGATGCTGGTTGGACGCTCAACCATGATTATTGCCACCGCTGCCGGATTGATTTTTGCCAGCTTTAAGCTTGATATATTGGTCATGCTGGTCTTCGTTGGCGCATTGTGGGGCACCATTGTATTCCCTGTGATTGCCAGTGTGTTCTGGAATCGCGTCACCAATGTGGCCTTTACCTCAGCCGTCATCGTCGGGTTGTTATTATTTTGCGTCGCGCGCTTTGAGCTGATTCCCATTGAAGGCTTCACCGCACTATTTTTTGAAATTTTGGCCAGTGTTGGTGCTGCTGTCGTCATTGGACTCATGGTCTTTGGCTTTTTAGGACGCAAAATCGGTGTGGGCGCCGCCGCTATTACGCTCGTACTGATGCTCATTTTTGCCACCGGCTTTTTACGCCAATATATGGTCTTGCTGGCTTCCTTGACCGCTTACGGTGCCAGTACCATCGTCTGCGTGATTGTTAGCCTTATGGGTGACGAGCATTTTGATTTTGACCTCATTAAACAGCGGGTGGACAACTACGATAAACAGCCGCAAGCACAAACGTTACCAAAAACTTAAGCAAAAACTCATTAGTCATTGATGGTTAACCAATGCTTGGCTAGCCATTGTTACTAAAATCTAGTAAGCAAAAAATTTATATAAACACTATAAGGAGACATCATGGACAACGTCTTTATCTATGGATTTTATATCCTCGTCTGGCCGGCGATTACCCTTGGGGTGCTGACATTAATCTGTACCGCAACTTATCGCGATTTCAAAAAAGCAAAACGTAATAATCAAGATATTGTCTAGCAAGCGCTAAACTAGAATAATTATTTTTAACAAGTCATCACTGAATTTAGGTTTGGCGATGACTTCATTTGCACCACTTTTGCTGTCCTTTTACCTTATTAAGGCTCAAATAATGCCTCATTTATGGTTAAATAGCGGCAACTTAGCAAATAAGCGCTGTTTCGTTAAAAAATGACTTGTAATTTAAATTATTTTTGCTAATATAGGCATCCTTGATTGGCTGGGTGGCAGAGTGGTCATGCAGCGGACTGCAACTCCGTTAACGCCGGTTCGATTCCGACCTCAGCCTCCAATTATTTAGCTATAAATATATAAGTATGACGTTAATTTTAGCTTGCATTATTAATGGAAATGCTTATAATAGCGACCACTATCTAATAAGTAGAAAGCTTACTTTTAGATAAGACAAGTTTTGCCCGGGTGGTGAAATTGGTAGACACAAGGGATTTAAAATCCCTCGCTAGTAATAGCGTGCCGGTTCAAGTCCGGCTCCGGGTACCATTATATTAAAAGGCTTCCAAGCGATTGGAGGCCTTTTTCTTATAAGCGCATTAAGAAAACAGTGCTTTTATTGTCTTTGAACTCTATCAAATAGATCAATCAACCTTCTACTCTCATTAAAACTTTACATTCCGAACTTAGTAATAAATTTAAATCAAAAAAAATCCGACCACATTATGTGATCGGATTTTTAGTATTTGGTGGAGATGGCGGGAGTTGAACCCGCGTCCGCCAGCATTACGCTCATGAATCTACATGTTTAGTTTCTGTCTTTAGTTTTAATCCGCACCGATCCGACAGTCAGGATGGATTGGACGATTCTCTACTTTTGAACCCAAGCGATTGAGACAATCACTTGTGGCGAGCCTACATGCGGACGCTTCAACTTAGTTGACCAACTGTAGGTGATCAGCAACCAAGTAAGCAGGGTTTAAGCTGCTAGAGCGTAAGTTTCGTCGTTTGCGACTATAACAATATATGTTTGATTAACGAGAGGACATACACTCTCGACATGCATCATTGAGTTTCATCACCAGCGTCGAAGCCAGAACATCCCCAATAAGACTGACTATTATATAGTACCTGCCTATCAGTTTTCAACCTAAAAACCTTCTGTATTACATTAAGTTACAGCTCAATTATCTAAGCCAAAACTTTATTCATCCATTGGCCAATATTTTGAATTTGCGGCATACAAACTTGATGCGCCATCGGGTAGGTATGGTAAACGACACTATAGCCTTTCTCCGATAACAAATTTTGTGCTTGCTCGCCTAGAACCACAGGCACGACGGGGTCATGCGTACCGTGTTCAATCAATATCGGCATATCTTTGTTGGCGGCGTTATAGTTGATATGGTCATTGGTCGCCAGATAGGTAGACAGCGCCATCAAGCCTGCTAAGCGCTGTGGATAGCCAAGTGCCACATGATACGCCACTGCCCCGCCCTGCGAAAATCCCGCAATGACAATATGCTCAGGCTTAACACCGCGCTCGATTTCACGAGCAATCAAGTCATGGATTTGCTGAGAAGATTCTTCGATTTGAGCGATATCGACTTTACGTTCAAGGCTCATTTCTAAGATGTCATACCATGCGGGCATGACCATACCACCATTAACCGTCACTGGACGATTAGGCGCATGCGGAAAGATAAAACGTACTGCCATGTCATCCGCAAGACCTAACTGTGGTACAACTGGCTCAAAGTCATGACCGCTAGCACCCAAGCCATGCAGCCAAATGACGGCTCGGTCAATCACTTTGTTTGTAGGATTATGTTCAACAATAACAGCATCTAAATAGTTACTCATGTGTTTAAGTTCCTTCAACTGATAAATAAAACCAGATTTGTTTGTTTTATTAAGCAAGACATACCGTATTTAAATAGAGTTTATAACTTACCTACTTAACTTTTTAGGCATGCATAAAAAAACCCTCTAACGTATCTAATAGAACAGCAGTAGATGCGGCAAAGGGCAAATAAATAGATGGTAGAAAATTTAAGTAATCGACTGCACTGGCAGCTTAACATCGACATTTTGACCGCGATGGCGCAGATAGTGATCGAGTAACACAATCGCTAGCATCGCTTCAGCAATGGGGGTCGCGCGTACACCCACGCAAGGGTCATGGCGCCCTTTAGTCAGCATCTCAATCGCTTCACCCTCTGTGTTGATACTCTTGCCAGCCGTGGTGATACTAGAGGTTGGCTTCAAGGCAATACTAACGCGGATGTCTTGGCCTGATGAGATACCACCCAAGATGCCACCCGCATGATTGGCCGTAAAACCACCAGGGGTCATCTCATCACGTGAGCGATGACCAAACTGTCCAGCTACCGCCATACCATCACCGACCTCTACGCCTTTGACGGCATTAATACTCATCATCGCGTGGGCAATATCAGCGTCTAGGCGGTCAAATACCGGTTCACCCAATCCGACGGGCACGCCGCTTGCGATAATCTCCAAACGTGCTCCGCAACTCGTGCCTTCACGGCGCAAGCTGTCTATCAAGACTTCAAAGCGGCTGACCGCTTCTTTATCCGCACAAAAAAACGGATTGCTATTGACAAAATCCCAGTCAATTTGACTCGGGTCTAGCACTTGACTGTATTCCGAGCCAATTTGGGTAACATGTCCGCGCACTTGTACGCCTAAGCGCTCATGCAAATATTTTTTAGCGATGGCACCTGCCGCCACCCGCATAGCCGTTTCACGGGCTGATGAACGCCCGCCGCCGCGATAATCGCGAAAGCCGTATTTCATACTATAGGTATAATCGGCATGACCGGGGCGAAAAGTGTCTTTTATTTCACTATAGTCTTTTGATTTTTGATTGGTATTACGAATTAAAAGCCCAATCGAGGTGCCCGTGGTCTTACCTTCAAATACCCCAGAGATAATCTCGACTTCATCAGACTCGCGGCGCTGGGTTGAGTATTTAGACGTTCCAGGCTTACGGCGATCCAAATCTATCTGCAAATCTGCTTCGCACAATTCTAAACCTGGCGGAACGCCATCGACGATAGCCATCAGGCCTGCACCATGCGACTCACCGCACGTCGTTACGGTGAAAACCTGTCCAATACTATTGCCAGCCATATTTATCCTTAAACAAATGAAGTCGATTTTTTAATTGCTGCTTTTTAATTGCCGTTTTTTAATTTAGTGTCAGTGTCAATTTTACTTTATTGATTACCATCTAATAATTGCACATAAGCGGCAAATAATTGACGATGAGTCATAAGCTCGTCATAGGTAATAGCAAAAATACCATGACCACCGTGAGCGAATTTCAACCAATCAAATTGGATTTCAGGATACGCTTGCTTTAACGCCCATTCACTATCGCCGACTTCACAGACCAGCAACCCTTCAGGGCTAAGATAATCTGGCGCTTCAAACAAGATACGATGTACCAAATCTAGTCCGTCCTGACCAGCAGCGAGCGCATGTTCTGGCTCATATAAAAACTCTGGTGGCAAATCGGCCATAATCGCGGCATCGACATAAGGAGGATTGGTAACGATTAGCTCATATTGATGCTCAGCAGGAATCTTGGCAAATAAGTCAGACTCAATCACATTAACTTGATGACCTAAGTCATGATGATCGACATTGACCATCGCAACTTCTAGCGCTCCTTTATCAATATCAACCGCATCGACTAAGGCATCAACAAAGCGGGTGGCAAGCGCAATAGCGATACAACCAGAACCGGTGCACAAATCCAAAATACGCTCAGGCTGCGCCAACTGCTTAATCTCTAAACCATGGTCAAAGAAGGCGGCAGCTTGATTGTTCATACTCATACCGAGCGGCTTTGCCAACTCATTAACATCGAAGTACGGATGGAACTGCTGACGAATCAGCTCGGCGATTGGTGAGCGCGGAATTAGGACGCGCTCATCGACATAAAAAGGCAGGTCACAGAAATACGATAAATTAATGAGATAACTCAACGGCTTACGCTCAGCGATACGCTCTTCTAATAAGCCCAGTACCTGCTGCTTTTCTGAAGTGGTTAAACGGCAATCGAGAATCTGATCATTGGCTGCCCAATCTAAGGACAGCGTGTGCAACACAATCGCCGACGCTTCGGCAAATTCATCCGTCGTTCCTTGAGCGACGACCACGTCATAGTTGCGCAGCTGTGTGACCGCAAAACGAATAAAATCACGGATACTGACCAGTTGCTCACGCGCCTCTGCAAGCTCTGCACGCAGATTGGCAAACTCATCGTCTTCACCGAGCAGCTCTGACTCCAAATTGTAGGTCATCTCATCACCTAAGCCTTGCGACTCATCAGCAAAGTACTGATTTTGAAACTCTTCTGCGCTCATGGTTTGGTCTTCTGACATATCACACCTTACTGATTGCACGCGTATCGACGACATGCGGATGGATTAAATCGCTGACTTTTAACAGCCGATTTATTAAATAAAAACTTGTCATACATTATAGACGTAAACCTTGCGCTGCGCCAATGGCTGTATTTTTTAGCGCAAAAAGCTACTGCAAATAAATAAGGCAACTTTTATGATAGGTAAATGTATCATTAACCTCTTATCACTCTAGCATTTAACGATAAAGCAAATAAGCAAGACTCTAACCAAATGTGAATGCTCTTTTATAACTAGCATGACTAAATTATTTCCCAACTGTAGTGAATACGTCAACTGTTGACGTTTAGCAAGCCCTAAACGAAAAAAGATGTGTCAAAAGTTTGCGAAGCGTCCAAATTATGCGCATAATAGCCGCATTAGTTATAACCATAAGTAAGCCAATATGATGAAAATGAAGCCCCTTATCACCGCTATATCTATTGCGATTGTTAGTGCCAGTGTCAGCGCTGTTGCTGCCCCTGCCGACAATACGCGCACTCTACCAGTACGTAAAGCTGACTCAATGCCTAGTTTGGCGAAAAAAGTCAGCCTTAACGTGCAAGAAAACCGCAGCAGTTCACTCGATAGTCGCGCGCCTGCCGTAGCCACGCCTGCTTTAAAGCCTAAATCGCCTGATCGTATGACGCAGCTGATTGATGAAAAACAGGAAGCTGACGAAGACGACAATGACGCGCAACAAGCAGATGAGCAACAAAGCGTCAGCGCCGATAATATGAGTGTCGAAGAGCTAGCGCGTAAAGATGTACAGTCTGATAGCACCGATGACATCAGTGATGGCCAAGCTGTTGCCGCTCCTAGTGCAGCAATAGCCAATAACCGCCCAGCCGATACTTCTATCAAAAGTATCGAAGATGTCGATGGTAAAAAATATACCACGCTAAACCTGTCTAATTATGCCAAACAAGTCAACGGTGCCACTTGGACACCGAACATGAAGGTCAACTCCGCAATGACCATCAAAATGCAGGCGTTGTTGGATTGGAATCATGCCTCACCGGGCGCTATTGATGGCGGCTGGGGTATGAACAGTAAAAAGGCACTGATTAACTTCCAAACCATGAAAGGCTTGCCTGCAACTGGTAAAATGGATCAAAAAACATGGGACGCTTTGAATAAAAATATCCCAGCCAATAAGCCAGTGCTAGTGACTTATACCATCACCGAAGATGATGTAAAAACCAACTTTGCTACCACGCCTGCAGGCGCAGAGGCTAAGTCGAAAATGAAAGGCTTATATTATCAGGACATCAAAGAGATGTTAGGTGAGCGTTTCCATATGGACGTGCGCTATTTAGACAAGTTGAATAAAAACAAACAGTATAAAGCTGGCGAAACCATCACCGTTTTAAATACGCGCGATCCACTCAAACAGCGGATTAATCGCGTCGTTGCCAATAAAGCCGACAAAACCCTTTATGCTTATAACGGTGATAAACTGGTCGCCACTTATCCAACAACAGTCGGAAGTGATGCGACGCCATCACCGCAAGGCACGTTTAAAATCATTAATAAAGTAAAAATGCCGTGGTATAAAGCGACCGTTGGTAAAGGGTCAGACAAACAAGTACATATGCTACCACCAGGTCCAAACAGCCCTGTCGGTGTGGTATGGATGGGCTTGTCTAAGCCATCTTATGGTCTACACGGTTCACCGAAACCTGAAGGTATCAGCCGCCAAGCATCCGCTGGTTGCGTCCGTTTGACCAACTGGGATGTGTTAGAGGTATATGCCAATATCGAAAATGGCGCCACCGTTGAGCTAAAATAGTTGTTATTAATGAAAACGCATAACCACGCCTTATAAGCAATAAAAAAACAGCTCCTTTTTAGGGGCTGTTTTTTATTTTATATAAATTCTAAAGCTAAGCTGCCTTTCTTTATTTTTAATTTTTATGGTGGCGGGCTTTTGAAACTGCTAGCTTTTGAAATAGCCAGCTTTTGAAATGGCTTAGTCTTAAATTCGTAGCTTTGTAGCCCTAAGCCTTATGACCTTCCTTACCCGTGATACTTCCCACTTTTTTGGTAAAAAATAAGGCAGCTGGAATGGATACAATGATACCTGCGGCAACCGCCATTTGGATGTGCGGGATTTGGTTAAATCCTGTGACCAAAGCAGCAATCATTAATACACCGACGGTCACGGTTGCAGCTATTGAATAGATGACAGAAAATAGTGGCCAGTTCATGATTTATTCCTCATTTTTTGTGTGGGTATAACACCTTTATACACCAAATCCACACAAATAGTAAGCCTTTTCTTATAGACCCACAGCCCATTTATAGCAAGTGATTCATATTAAAAGCCATATTATAATTATTGATTTGTACTTGGCATTTTTCTCTTGAAAATATAGCCAAACTATCCTCTTATCTGTCTTTTATCTCCCTCTATTTAGGTACAAGAAATTTACACGATATTGGACATTTATCATTACAATAGTAGACTTCCTACTTTTTAGTTTTGGAATTTTTAACCTGCTGCGTTTAACTTATTTTAGTTACCTACTTGTTTCTAACCTTGTTCTTTAATAAAGCATTCTTTTATGACCTCATCTGATACCGATAAAGACTCACTGCCAATAAATACCCCTCAAAACGCTAGCGAGCTTGCAGCCACGCGTAAGACTGACAACATTGACAATATCGACAACGAGGCTGTTATCGAAGCACAGGCGCATAGCGAAAGTAATAGTGATAATGCATTAGCAGAAGCGTCAAAAGATGCGCAGGTGCCTGAGGCAACCATCAAAATGGAAACGGTGGCACCCGATGTGGTGGTTGCTTCCTTAGAAACGCCAGAAGAAGTTGACGACTCTCAACCTGTTGATGAATTTACAAATGATAATGCAGACATTGACTTTACCGATACAGCGGAAGCGTTTTTTCAGGAGAAGGATAAAGCTGAGGTCAGCCGAGCAGATAAGACTGACTCTAGCCAGACAAATTCAAACAATATCCAACCTGATAAGTCACTCACTAAACAGAGCCTACAAGAAGATTCAAAACCAAGTTTAAATATAGAAAACGCGGACGAAAAAGAAGATAGCAAGCAAAACGAGCAGGACGTTACTCAAGTTCAAGATAGCAGCCAAACCAGCGATAGAACGGTGAAAAGTAGAACGGTGAAAGACGAAAACAACGCAGACGACACTGTAGAAGATAGCGAAGATGAAGAGATCAAAGAGAAAAAAGAGAAAAAAGAAGCCAAACTTGAGTCTTATAAGCAGTTTGTCGCCGAGCAATTCAGTAATAAAAAAGTAGACTATCCAGAAGTACGGGTCCGGATTGAGGCCAACGCCTTGCCGAGTAAAATGTATTTTGTGATGAATATCCTCTCGGCTATCATCGCAAGCTATGGTTTGGTGACCAATTCGGCGGCGGTGGTTATCGGCGCGATGCTGGTAGCAATGATGCTCGGTCCTATCACTGGCGTGGCGTTGGCGATTATTGACCACCGTATGCCGCTATTACGAAAATCACTTATTACAGTATTTCTTGGCATCTCTTTGGTGGTGTTGGTCGGTTTCATCGTCGGCTGGCTACATAAAGATCAACCACTTACTGTTGAGATATTATCGCGTACGCAGCCAACTTCGATGGATTTGATGATTGCTTTAGCTGGTGGTACGGCAGGTGCTTATGCGATGGTTTCGCCGCACCTATCGGTCGCTGTGGTTGGGGTCGCTGTGGCTACGGCATTGGTGCCACCGCTTGCCGCCAGTGGGATATTATTTGCCAATGGTGAGATGCAAATGGGACTTGGCGCGCTGCTATTGGCCTTGACCAATATTATCGCCATTCAATTTACCAACGCTTTGGTACTATGGCTACTAGGTTTTCGCCGCTTGGTCGATGATGATTATAAATCAAGTACTTATTGGACCTTTTTACGGCGTAATGCGGTGACGTTATTGTTATTGGGCGTTTTAGGGACCTATTTAACCATCAACCTACAAACCAACGCCAAGCAGCAAGGGTTTGAAAGTAGCGTCAAAGAGACGATTAATAGCTATTTTAGCGACAAGGGCAACGTGCTGACCAATACCCAGTTCGATAAAGACACTACCAATCAAGTCGTGCGCGCGGTGATTCGCGGCGAGACCACCCCTACCTTTTATGACGTCCGCCAAATTGAGGCGATTATTAGCCAAGATATGGCAGATAATTTTCCCGACTATTTACCGATACGCTTACAGCTACGCTATATGCCCGTGCAGGTGATTGAGTCGCATCCACTTATTCAAGATAAGCTCGATAAAACCGATGTGACCATTTTAACCAACTGATGTGTTTGGCGGTTTAATTTATCCTAGTCACTTAATACAAGCGCTTGCTTAATAAAGAAAATTAAGCCTTATTTCCGCTGCGTTTGCTGATGAATCTTCAACACGCTTGGTACGTTTGTGCTAAAATCGCTTGCAAAATTATTTTACTTATTCTATTTAATAAAACCATTCGTCAGTAAGGAGCCGCTGTGAGCCAGCCATTTCGCTCAGCCGATATTCGTCAAGCTTTTATCGATTTTTTCATAAGCAAGCAGCACACCCCCGTCGCCTCGTCGAGCTTGATTCCCTACAATGACCCGACATTGCTATTTACCAATGCCGGTATGAATCAGTTTAAAGAGACTTTTTTGGGTATGGAGCCGCGCGACTATACGCGTGCGGTGAGCTCACAAAAATGCGTCCGTGCCGGTGGTAAACACAACGATTTGGATAATGTCGGTTATACGGCGCGCCATCATACGTTTTTTGAGATGCTCGGCAACTTCTCGTTTGGCGATTATTTTAAGCAAGCGGGTATTGCTTATATTTGGGAATTTTTAACTTCCGATAAATGGTTGGCAATCGATAAAGACCGCTTGTATGTGACCATTTATGAAACTGATGATGAAGCCTTTGATATTTGGCATAAAGACATTGGCTTGCCTAGTGAGCGCATCATCCGTATTGGTGATAATAAAGGCGCACCGTACGCCTCTGATAACTTTTGGACCATGGGTGATACCGGTCCTTGTGGCCCTTGTACCGAAGTTTTTTATGACCATGGCTCTGATATCGAAGGCGGATTGCCGGGTACGCCAGAAGAAGATGGCGACCGCTATATCGAGATTTGGAACTGCGTCTTTATGCAGTTTAACCGTCAAAAAGACGGTACCATGCTGCCGCTACCTGCGCCGAGCGTCGATACTGGCATGGGGCTTGAGCGTATTAGCGCCATCATGCAAGGCGTGCATGGCAACTATGAGATAGATTTATTTATCCATCTAATGGATGCGGCGGCTAAGATTTTAGATATTGAAAACGAGCAACAATCCTCATTAAAAGTCATCGCCGACCATATTCGTGCCGTGGCCTTTTTGATTGCTGATGGCGTAACCCCTAGTAACGAAGGGCGTGGTTATGTACTGCGCCGTATCATTCGCCGTGCCGTACGTCATGGCAATAAACTTGGTGCGGACAGTGAATTCTTTTATAAAATGGTCGCGCCTTTGGTTGCTGAGATGGGCGACGCCTATCCCGAGCTAAAAGACAAACAAAGCGCGATTGAAAATGCCATTCAAAAAGAAGAAGCCCAATTTGCCAAAACCTTAGCACAAGGGTTACGCTTGCTTGCCAGCGAGCTTGAAGGCTTGCAAGACGGCGATACCCTCTCTGGTGAAGCAGCATTTAAACTTTATGATACTTATGGTTTCCCCGTTGATTTGACCGCTGATATCACCCGTGAGCGCGGCATTGTGATTGATGAAGCAGAATTCGATGAGCACATGCAAGCACAGCGTGAACGTGCGCGTGATGCGGGCAAATTCGACGTTGATTATAGTAGCGTCATTCAAGTAGACAACCCAACGACCTTTGTCGGCTACGAACAGCTTGAAGAAGACGGCGTTACCATCCATGCGCTTTATCAAGACGGCAATCCAGCCGAGAGCTTGGCCGAAGGCATGGAAGGCGTTATTGTCCTTGACCGTACCCCGTTTTATGCTGAAGGCGGTGGTCAGGTGGGTGAGCTGGGTGAAATTCGCACAGCGACAGGTGTTTTTGAAGTGCAAGACACCAAAAAATCTGGCCAAGCCATTATCCATTATGGCGTGGTCACTATGGGCGAAATTAACGCTCAGCAAACGGCTGATGCGCAGGTATTGTCCAGCATTCGTGCGGCGAGTGCCAAAAACCATTCGGCGACGCATTTATTGCATGCGGCATTAAGAGAAGTACTGGGCGATGCAGTCACACAAAAAGGCTCATTAGTCTCAAGCGAAGTATTACGTTTTGACTTTTCTTATGACAAACCGGTTAGCGCTGCTGAAATTAGCCGTATCGAACGTCTTGTCAATGAGCAAATTCAAGCCAACACCCCTGCCCGTATCGAGCATATGTCTATCGATGAAGCGATGAAACAAGGTGCGATGGCGTTATTTGGCGAAAAATATGGTAATGATGTACGCGTTTTGACCATGGGTACCGATAGCATCGTTGATGGTCAACGCAAGCCGTTCTCTATCGAGCTATGCGGTGGCCTTCATGTCCAGCGTACGGGTGATATTGGGGTGTTAAAAATCACCAGTGAATCAGGTATTGCTGCGGGTATTCGCCGTATTGAAGCGGTCACTGGGATGAATGCCATTAAAAACATGCAGCAAAGCGAGCAGCAACTAAGCGAGCTTGCAGCTCAGCTAAAAGTCAAACGTCCAGAGGTTGCACAGCGTGTGCGCACCATGGCAGATAAGCAGCGTGATTTGGAAAAACAACTAGAACGCTTAGAGCAAAAAATTGCTAGCGCCCAAGCGGCAAACTTGCTTGATGACGTGCAGACCATCGCTGGTACATCGGTACTTATTAGCACTTTAAGTGGCGTTGATGGCAAATCCATTCGTACCTTGATAGACGATGTGAAATCAAAACTGCCGTACAGCATCATCGTGCTGATTGGCGATAAAGATGAGCAGCTGGCACTGGCAGCAAGCGTTGACAAATCGCTGACCGATCGCGTCAAAGCGGGCGATATTATTCGTCATTTGGCAAGCGAGCTTGGCGGTAAAGGCGGCGGTAAGCCTGATTATGCCCAAGGCGGTGCGCCAAAATCTGCCAATATCAATACCGTTATCAGTGCACTAAGCGCTTGGGTTGCAGAAAAGCTTGCGTAAATAGTAGGAATATAGGCGATTGGTTATAACGGTTATAACCAATCGCCATATATCTAATGCTTGCTAGCACTTAAAGTTATACCGCTAATATGGTATAAAGTAGCACGCTTAACGACTGTCAGCATATCAAGTGTATGGGTATAAACAGTAAAATAGCAGAGCAAATAAAGGGCGCAATTTTTATAATTCGGCTTTATCGTTATTAAAATGAATCTTGCACTGTCATGGCAGACCGCGCCATGATGGATTGATGTCGATAAGTAACAGATGGCCATTGGTGAATAATAGGTAGATTTTTATGGCGTTAATAGTACAAAAATACGGCGGCACCTCGATGGGCAGTATCGACCGCATCAAAAATGTCGCCAAACGAGTCAAACGTTGGCATGACAACGGTCATCAAGTGATCGTAGTTGTGTCTGCCATGAGCGGTGAAACCAACCGTTTGATTGATTTAGCACGCCAAATCAGCAGCCAACCTGATCCACGCGAATACGACCAAATGGTCTCAACGGGCGAACAGGTTTCTATCTCTTTACTGGCGATGGCGATTAAAGAGCTTGGTATTGGCGCCCGTTCATTCACCGGTCGTCAGGTCGCCATTAAAACCGATAGTGCCCACACCAAAGCGCGTATCGAAAGCATTGATGACAAAAACATCCGTGAGCAACTAGATGCAGGCAACATTGTCATCGTGGCAGGTTTCCAAGGTATCGATGAAGAAGGTAACGCCACAACCTTAGGTCGCGGCGGCTCGGATACCACAGGTGTGGCCATTGCCGCAGCCTTAGGCGCTGATGAATGCCAAATCTATACCGATGTCGATGGCGTTTATACCACTGACCCACGCGTGACCTCAAAAGCCAAAAAACTTGAAAAGATTACCTTTGAAGAAATGCTTGAGATGGCAAGCCTTGGCTCTAAGATTTTACAGATTCGCTCAGTAGAGTTTGCTGGCAAATACGGCGTGCCTCTACGCGTATTATCTAGCTTTGATGAAAACAACGATGGTAGCTTCGACCAAGACTTTCAAGACAATGTCGGCACCCTAATTACGATAGACGAAGGAGACAACATGGAACAGGCAATCATCTCAGGTATCGCTTTTAATCGCGACGAAGCAAAAATAGTCGTGCGCGGTGTACCCGATCATCCTGGTATCGCCTCTGCCATCCTAAGCCCTATCGGTCGCGCCAATATCGAAATCGATATGATCGTGCAAAACTTATCGACCAATGGCACTACTGACTTTACTTTTACCGTCAACCGTACGGACATGGATAAAACCATGAAAGTGCTAGAAAACGAAGTCAAAGATGAAATTGGTGCCAAAGAGATCTTGGCCAATAACGAAGTGGTAAAAGTGTCATTGGTCGGGGTTGGTATGCGCTCGCATGCAGGAGTTGCCAGCCTTATGTTCCAGACTTTGGCCGAAAACAACATCAATATCCAAATGATATCGACCAGTGAAATAAAAGTTTCGGTACTTATCCAAGAGCAGCATTTAGAAAAGGCCGTGAAATCGTTACACACCGCCTTTGGTCTTGACCGTGAAGACGGCGACAGCACAATCGCTGGGTTATAATGTGTAAAGGCTATACATTATATCGCTGTAAGATACTTCTGGTTTAATAACGATTGGCTAAATAGCGATTATTTTTTAGTAAAACTTTGATTAAATAGAGTCTTTTTAGGCTCTATTTTCTTTTATTACTATTGCTCAGGTAAGTATATACCTAATAGTTTTGTGAAAATCCGTGACAGTATCTGTTATGCCCCCTATAATGGGGCTTTCATTTGGGCTAAATGAATTTATCTATCATTACCGCTATGAGTATTAGGTGACGCAGAGTTTTTATAATGACTGCTCTGCCTATTTAGTACTAGAGTAATGTCCTGTAATTGAGACGCAATCTGATGAGTAATAATCTGTTGATGCGACATAAGGAGTGTGACGCATGTTAATTTTGACACGCCGCGTGGGCGAAACGCTAATGATTGGCGATGAGGTCAGTGTGACTGTCCTAGGCGTTAAAGGCAATCAAGTACGAATCGGCGTCAATGCGCCAAAAGATATTGCGGTACACCGTGAAGAGATTTATCAGCGTATTCAGCATGAACGCACGGTACAATCGCAAATGCAACATCTTGAGCAAGGCAGCTTTGCACCTTCATTCGATGATGAAGACTATTTTAATCGCTAAGTTGATCGCTTGTTCGTTAACTAACTATCAATAATTATTGGGCATAAATTAAGCACCCTATTTTTGCTTTCTAATCTGCTCTGAGGTCATGTATTTATGAGTATCCGTCAATCAGATGTATCGGCTCTACTTAATGGTTTGAATAAAAAAGCCATTGGATTCAATGATGTCATCAGCTTTATTGATGATTTTTATCGCTATGCGCCAGCGCCTTTTGTTAATGGTATGCTGCACAATGCAGCGGGCGAAAACGAAGGCAGCGCCAAGATTTTTGGTTTCGCTAAGCACCATGGTCTAAACCAATTGGACACGCTAAAGCTGTTTGGTGAACATTATGCCAAGGTACAAGCGACGCCAAAGGGTACCGACCATGCCAATATTCGTAACTTTTTACATTGGGGCTGGCAAGGATTTTTGATGGAAAAAAATCCATTAACGCCGCGTCCAAGTGTTGATACTAGCGCGCTGTAGTTTTCTATTTTCGCTAACTATCTATTTTAAAAGTATTAAAAAAGCCACGCTATGCAATTAGCGTGGCTTTTTGCTGTTTCCTACCTTCAATTTGGTGCTTTTGGCTTAATGCCGCTTAGCCGCTTATTTATCTCAATTAATTGCGACAAAGCTATTGCTTATTTATTGTGGAATTTAACGGGTTGTACTGCCCCTTTAGGATTGGGCATATTGGGATAATGATGCTCGTGCTCGACATCACATTCCGCGCCCACGACAGAGCCATCGTCTCGCACGGGTTTATGAATATAGCCAGTACGCTCGGCTGGCGGCAGGTGCTCATGCTCCCATACCATCACCGCTTGCATACAAGTTTCGCGCTGCTCAGGCGTGAGCTTACGACCATCCGGCCATTTACCCAGCTCAATGGCTTGGCGAAACTTCTCTACCACTTCTGGTGTGACACTTGCTAATATCGTTTGTTTGTCCATCGTACCTACTCTCCGCGACTATTTTATAATCCAGTACTGTTTTGAGAAATCTAGCACTGCATTCATTCTTCTATAATATCATCATCGATGTCCATACTGAATTCTTCGGCATGGACGTTCCAGTGTAATTTGGTGCGGCAGGCTTCATAAAAATCAAACCCTGGCGGATGGAGCAAGGTCAGCTTATCAGGATGCTTACGAATATAAAGGCGCTGCTCTTGGTCGAGCGCGATACTCGGCTTACCATCGGCACTGACTTGTGGCTGGGTGCGGTTGTCCTCATGAATACGAATACAAATCTCGCTGGTGCCGCTAACCACAATCGGACGACTGGATAAGGTATGTGGATGCATCGGCACCAAACAAATGGCATCCATACTCGGATGAATAATCGGACCACCACCTGAAAGTGCATAAGCAGTGGAACCTGTCGGCGTCGCCACAATGAGACCATCGCTATGCTGACGATAGACATCGTGCCCGTCAATTTTCATCTGAAAATCAATCATGTGCACCGATTTACCCGCATGTAGCACCACATCGTTGAGCGCCATATCTTCGTGAATGATTTTTCGCCCTTCGCGAATCTCCATGGTCAGCAAAAACCTGTGGTCTAACTGATAATCGCCCATCAATACTTGGCGTAGTTTAAAGGCCGCTTCATTGGGCTTAACATCGGCCAAAAACCCCAAACGACCACGGTTGACCCCTAGAACTGGCACCCGATAACGCGCCAATGCTTCGGCGGCATGCAATATCGAACCATCGCCGCCTACTACGATAACTAAATCGCAAATCTCACCAATCAAGCTACGTTTGACGATTTTAACTTTTTCAATTTCGGTGAGGTTCAAAGTAGGCAAATTGGCCGTCTGCACATCCATAATCAATGTCAGATTCATCTCATTGATGGTATTGGCAATCTGTACCAGACTTTGGGTCACGCTGCGTTTTCCGGCGCGGCCCATCAAACCAATGCGCCTAAACGCTGGGTTTTTGATGGCATGAAACAGCTCTGATTCATGTAAGTGCGGCAATCGGGCGGACTGCGCTGAGTTTTCCATAAAACGACTCGGCATAACGATAAAATACAGTGCAATGATAACGAGAAATCAGCGCTTAGACTAGCATGTTTATGAAGTTTCGTTGTTAACTGTCGTAATTGGCCCCATATATCCTCTATCATACGCCACTTTTAAGCGTATTTGTTTTGCTACTCATTACCGCTTTATATGTCGATATTCCCTAGTTAATTAAGGCTCGATAGCTATGTGATGCCTTGCATGCGCTCACGTAAACACAGTTGACAATAATGGCGGTTTTGCTAAAGTAGCTGGCATCTTAGTTATTTATATTTTAAAAAGGACAACTTTATGGCAAATCCTATTGTCAGTCGCGCAGAGCTTGCCGTTGGCGGCGCGCCGATGACGGTAAAGGGTGTGATTCAAAAGACCAGTTTATTGCTTGGACTATCGGCGATTACGGGTATTGGATTTTTCTTTTATGCGTTAATGGCAGGCCTATCACAAGGCTTTATCACCATGGCCGCTTTTGGTAGTATGTTTGCCGCCTTTGGTCTTGCTATTTTTATTACCTTTAAGCCGCAAAAAGCCAAAACTTTTGCCGTACCTTATGCGTTATTGGAAGGTATCTTTTTAGGTGGTATCTCGCTATTTTTTATGCGCATGTACCCAAGCGTGCCTGTCACTGCGATGTGTGCGACCTTTGTCACCGCAGCGGTCATGCTAGGGCTGTATCGCTCAGGTTTGGTTAAAGTTACTGAGAAATTCCGCTCAATCGTCACCTCAGCATTGATTGCTATCATGTTGGTTTATGTGGCGCAGTGGGTGCTATCTTTAGCGTTCGGCTCGAGCTTACCTTTCTTATTCGAAGGTGGCGCTATCGCTATCGGCTTTAGCTTATTTGTGATTGTTATCGCCTCTTTTACGCTGCTATTGGACTTTGATAATATCGATCGCGGTGTGGCGATGGGCGTATCAGAAGACTACGAATGGTTATTTAGTATCGGTATTCTTGCGACGCTAGTGTGGATGTATATCGAATTTATGCGTCTGCTAAGTTACCTGCAAGACTAATCTAAACCCTGTTTAGCCGTTATTTAAAATAATTAAAATAAAAAAAACCGTCTTTATAAAGACGGTTTTTTTGTGGGTAATTTTTGAGGTTTATATAAATAAGTTTAAGCTGCTTTACATTAAGCACGCTTTAGACGCAGCGCGTTTAATACCACAAATAATGAGCTTAACGACATACCAATCGCCGCAAGCCAAGGCGGCACATAGCCTAAAGCTGCGGGTATCAAGACGCTACTATTATAAATTAGCGCCCAACGTAAGTTTTGCTTAATAATACGTTTGGTCTTATCAGCGATACGCTTCGCCGCCGTGATAGCTTCGATTTGACCATTTAGAATGATACTGTCACTCGAGACTTGCGCCAAATCTGCTGCGCCCGCAATCGAGGTTGAGACATCTGCCGCTGCTAAAACAGGCGCATCATTAATACCGTCACCAACCATGAGTACGACGGCCCCTTTTGCTTGCAGCGCTTGAATATGATTGACTTTATCGGTTGGCGACAGGCCGTTATAAGCGGCTTTCATGCCTAACTCTTCCGCCATTACCAGTGCTTGTGGACTTGGGTCACCGGTTAGCATGACCGGCTCAATACCTGATTTTTTGAGAGCGGCGAGCATAGACGGCGCACTATCACGTACCTTATCGTTAAAGTAAAAACCTGCCAGCGCTTGCCATGCATTTGACGGACTATTTTGACAAGACAATACCACCGCCGAGCTGGCACGATGAGTGGCTAAATCAATGGTTAACGCATTATTTTGTTGAGAATCAGTATTCGCTTTATCCATGGCAAAATCGACATGACCGATGCGATATAGGACGCCATCAATCATTGCCTCTACCCCGCCTGCAGGATAGTATTGCAACGACTGCGTCGCAGGCAGATGTAATTGATAAGCGGCGGTGAGCAAAGCGTGAGCAATCGGATGGCGGCTGCCCACTTCAAGCGCGGCGGCAATCGCTAATAGCTTGTCTTTTTCTTCATTGCTAGCAGCTGTCGTATCATTAGTTGCCAATCGCTCGATATTTAATAAATTGGGCTTACCATAAGTCAGCGTGCCTGTTTTATCAAACGCCACATGGGTAATCTCAGCAAGGGTTTGCAGCGTATGGCCTCGTGTGGTTAAAAAGCCATAACTCGCCAATCGATTGGTCGCTACCGTCAGCGCAATCGGTGTCGCTAAGGAGAGCGCACACGGACAGGTCGCCACCAATACCGCCACCGTTGCCCAAATTGCTTGGCTTGGGTCGACGATATACCAACCAATGAACACCAAAGCTGATAATACTAAAATCCGCGCTACAAACCAACGCGCCAGCTTATCCGCTTGCTGAGCGAGTTTTGGTTTCTCACTCATCGCCCGATTCATCAGCCTATCAATCAACCCTATCTGGCTGTCTTCTGGCAATGCCGTCACTAACATCTCAAACGGCTGACTGTCGTTTTGGGCGCCGCCAACGATATAATCGCCTTGGGTTTTGATGATTAAATCGCCCTCACCAGTTAGCAGGCTTTGCGAGACGGTCGCTGTAGAGCTAAGCAAGATACCATCGCTGATAATCTCAGAGCCTGCTTCCACCATAATAATATCGCCCACTTGCAAGCTATGAGCGGTCACCATCTGCCTTTTTTCTGGCACGGCTTCTGTCTGCGCTATATTTGATGGTTTATGATTTGCTCGCTGCCAGTCTTGAGCGATACGTGACGTCAATTGCTGAATATTGGCATCCATGCTTTGCTTAAAGTTGGGCATCGTTTTTGCGCTAGTGGTTGTGCCCTTTGTCGCTAAATTATTATTTGGATTAAGCACCTGTTCAGCACTATTATCAGAAAGAGCGTCATTATCAAAGATAGTATTATTAAGCGTATTTTGCTCTATGAGCTGCAAGATACGCGCCGCCGCGTCTTTATCTTCAGCAATTTTTTGTACCAAGACGGGCTCGACCACCACCAAGTCATTGGCCATAGTGGCGGCTTTTAAGCGTGCATTATGCTCAATATAACGCCCAGCCAATAAGAAGAAAATGAACATACTGACCGAATCAAAGTACGTTTCCCCTTGCCCGGTAATGGTCGCATAAAGACTGGCAAAGAAGGTCACCACTAAGGCGATACTAACCGGCACATCCATATTGACTTGGCGGGCACGAATCGCTGACCATGCTGAGGTAAAAAACGGCACACCGGCATAAAAGAACACCGGCGTACTCACAAATAGCGACACCCAACGTAGAAAATCACGCTGAAAAATAAGCATGTCGCTATATTCGCCAAAATAAATCGCTACCGCATACATCATTGCTTGCATCGAGCCGAGCGCCGCGATACCAAGCCGTAATAGCATCTGACTGTTATGACGTGCCAGCATGGCCTCATGGGTATCTTGACGATAAGGCTTGGCTTCGTAGCCAATCTCATTGATAACGCCCAAAATACGACTAATCGGCAGCTTATCTTCGTCCCAAATCACCCGCATGCGCTGATTGGTTAAATTAACCTGACATTGGCTGATGCCATCTAACTCATCTAGCCGCGACTCAATCAGCCACGTACAGGCCGCACAGCGCAGATTATTGACCGATAGTTCTGCTACCGACATGCCGTCTTGGGCGTAGACAAATTGAGATTTTATTTCATCGTGATCATAAGCTTCAAGGCGCGTCAGCTGGGTTGGTAAACTTGCCGTACGGTTAATCTCCGAGCGGTCAAGATAGTATTGCTCAAGCCCTGCCTCGACAATACTTTGCGACGCTAACTGACAGCCCATACAGCACATCTCGCGCGACTGACCTAAAATATCGGTATGAAACGGCGGCTCTGGTACCGGATCACCGCAATGAAAACAATGACCGGCAAGCGGCAACACCAGACCCTCAGTAATCGAGTGGTCTTGATAGTGGCGGTTGTTATTTGCTGGCATAGATGAGGGAATACTAGACATAATCGCGCTATTTCCTTTCGACAAGTTTACTTGCAGCCGACCGGCTTTTAATAAACTTGCTCTGATTAACGAGAGTCAATCCCTATGTAAAAAAGCGATTGAATTATCTGCCTTTAACACAGCTACTTTACATAGATATTGGCACAACGTTATTGGCACAATGATATTGGCATAAATGAGACTAAAAAATCGGTAAAAACTATTAATAAAAGGGGTCGATAAAACTGTTGGTATCAACCTAATTATTAATATAAACATTATACTACAAGCGCGCGGCGTAAGCAGCCTAGCCCTTTATCCCAAAACATTAATACCTCCAAAACACCTACTACGAAAGTCTAACGCCTGCTTAATGAATGCAGGCGTTGATGATGATAGATTGAAAAATTTGTCAATTTGCGTCATTATGAGGCAGTTTTTTATCCCAAAATGGTGTGTCATCAGTGCAAAAGTCTAATTCTAAGCGACTACAGTCGTCTAAGCCTGCTATCAATACGCTACCCTCACAGCAGCGCGGCGTGGTGTTTAGTGGTATTTTATTAATCGTCATTATCGCAGCTATGGTGCTATTGGCGCTATATTTGGTCAAACTTGATCGCACCATTACCCACAAGTTTGAGGGCAAGCGCTGGGACATTCCTGCTAAGGTTTACTCGCAGCCCCTAGAGCTGTATCAGGGTGCCAATGTCGATACAGACACCATGAAAACTTGGCTTAAGCTGCTCAATTATCAGAGCAACAAGGCTTATGATCGCACCGGTACCTACCATAAATCTGGCAATACCTACTTTATCCATACGCGCGGCTTTACGTATAGCGCCAACGACGTCGATAAAGAGCAAGTCATCAAAATGACCATTGCTGGCAATAAGATTGAGTCGGTACAAAGCACCCAGCCTGCCAAAACTGGCATTATTCGTCTGGAGCCAGTAAACATCGGCGGTATTTATCCAGACAGTAACGAAGATCGCATGGTGGTGACGCTCGATCAAGTACCGCAGCCGCTGATTGACGCGCTTATCGCTACCGAGGATCGCGGTTTTTATGAGCACAAAGGCGTCTCGATACGCGGTATCGCGCGTGCGGTATTAAACAACTTTACCGGTGGCCCTAGACAGGGCGGCTCGACCATCACTCAGCAGCTGATTAAAAACTTTTATCTGAACTCCGATCGGACGATGAAACGTAAAGCCAATGAGGCATTGATGGCGGTGTTACTTGAGCTGCATTATAGTAAAGATGAGATTCTACAAACCTATCTAAACGAGATTTACTTGGGTCAAAACGGCAATCGCTCTATCAATGGCTTTGGCCTTGCCTCGCAATTTTATTTTGATAAACCCCTCAAAGAGCTGCGTTTAGACCAACAGGCGCTACTTGTTGGTATGGCAAAAGGCCCGAGCGTTTATAACCCGCGCCGTCATCCAAACGATTCGACAGCGCGCCGTAATACCGTACTGAATAATATGCTAGCAGTCGGTAAAATTAGCCAAGAAGAGTACGAAAAAGCGATAGAAAAACCACTCGATGTGGCAGACAAACCCGTCGAAGGCAAAAGCCAGTTTCCTGATTTTTTAGATATCGTCAAGCGTGAATTGAACAAAGTCTATTATTCTGATGATCTAAAAAACGAAGGTCTGATTATCATCAGTACCTTAGATCCTATTGCCCAATTGGCAGCGGACAAAGCGGTTGAGAGAAAACTTGGTGAGCTACGTCGTCGCGGTAGCAAAACCAAAGATTTACAAGGCGCATTGGTCAGTGCCAATCCTGAAACTGGCGAGCTGGTGGCAGTGGTCGGTAGTGGCAGTGAATTTACTGGTTTTAACCGTGCTGTCGATGCCAAGCGTCAAGTCGGCTCGTTATTAAAGCCGATTATCTATATGACGGCGCTTGAAAGCGGGCGCTATAATTTGGCAAGCTCGGTCGATGATTCACCGATTACGGTCAATCTGAGTGACGGTACTGAGTGGAATCCAAAGAACTATGACAATCGTGACCATGGTTACGTGCCGTTTACCACCGCTTTGTCGCAATCGTATAATCACAGCGCGGTACGTTTGGGTATGGAGTTTGGCGTTAATACCTTTGCCAAACAGCTACAGCGCATGGGCGTAAAAGAGAAAATCCCGCCTTATCCTTCGGCTTTATTAGGCTCGGTTAATCTTAGCCCAATGGATATGCTGGGCGTTTACCAAGTATTCGCTACCGGTGGTTTCCGCACGCCTATTCATAGTATTCGTAGTGTTATTGATGATCGCGGACATATTTTGCAGCGTACCGGTTTAAATACCCAGCGTAGTATTCCGCCTGAGACCAACTTTTTGATTAACTATGCCTTGCAAGACGTGGTCAAAAACGGCACGGCCAGACGCATACAATCGCTTGGCAGCAACTTAAACCTTGCGGGTAAAACCGGCACTACCAACGACTACCGTGATGCTTGGTTTGCTGGCTACAGTGGCAACTATGTTAGCGTGGTTTGGGTCGGCCGTGATGACAATAAGCCCATCGGTCTAAGCGGTGGTAGTGGCGCTTTGCCAGTTTGGGTCGATTATATGAATCGTCTCAAACTGACCCCTGTCGCGCTGCCAGAGCCCGAAGGAATTGAGTGGTTGTGGCTTGAGAACAACTCTGGCAAGTTGTCTAATGAACGCTGTGCTGATGCGCGCTATCTGCCAGTGATGTCAGCGTATCTACCCGAAGAAGCCAGCAGTTGTGCTATTAGCTTATATCAGCAAGAGCGTGCCCGCGAGCAGATACAATGGCAAAATGAGCAAGGCTCTATCAATCAGCAGCGCCGCCGTGAAGGTTTGGATATTCCTAATGGCGAAGCCGTTGATACGGATAACGACGATGGCGATGCTGATAATGCTGAGCAAGAGGGCGGGTCGAGCAATCGTGCCGATACTTGGTATGACCGCGCCGTTGAGTGGTTCTAGGGTTTTTAAGACTTAAAAAAGGGTTTTAACATGGCTTTATTGATACAGCAAACTATCACCGCTAAGCAGGCTATTACTGCTCCATTTAAAATTGCTCGATTTAAAGTTGCGCCGTTTAACCTGCGAACTAAGCTCGTGAATACTACCCTAACGCTTAGCGCCGCTATCGGCGCAATGAGCTTGAGTGCATGCCAAACAGCGCCGACAGTTATCAAACCCGCTCCTGCGCAAACGTCAGTAGCTCAAAATCAGCAGCGAGCTGCAAAACAGCCAGTAACGGTAACCCAAGCACCCATTGTTCAAGGCGATGATAATAAGTACTCTACCGTGCCCAATACAGTGTCTACACAACCAACTTCGACAATGCAGTCATCCGAAGCAGAACAGGTGTATACGCCAGCAACACAAAGTCCAATCATCACACAGCCTGATAGCCAAGATACCATCATCCTTACGCCTTCTCGTGAAGATTACATCCTATCCGAACCATCGATTCCTTCACATAATGAGCTATTGGAGCGGGCGCGGCAAAACTCACAGCAGCGCCGTCAGCAAAGCACAGCCAATAATAGCAACTTGCCAGCCTTTCGTAATCTCATGCAAACAGGTACAGAGCAATTAAAGTCAGGCAATCTCAATGGCGCTGAGAGCAGCTTTACGCGTGCGCAGCGCCTCGCACCCAAATCATCAGCCGTCTATTTTTATTTGGCGCAAGTCGCTCTTAAAAAGAATCAACCACGTAAGGCTGAAGCGATGGCGCGCCGAGGTTTGACCGTTGCTCAAGACAGCACTCGCCGCCGCAACCTTTGGCAAATCATCTTGCAATCAGGACAAGCACAGGGTAACGCTCGCGTGATAAATGAGGCCAGACAGGCGCTGCGCCAATAGGACACATTCTCGTATTTACTATGACGACTGAATCTATAAGCGCTAAAATAGGCTTATAAATTTAGTCGTTAATTTTTTTATCCAGTTTTTTATTGGGTTTAATGACTGTTTTCTTTTACTCCTTTAATTCTTCACTTTTATTTTAGACTAAGGTTACCTTTATGGCATGGCAACAACTGCATTTACAATGTGAAAAAGACAATGTCGATCTCGCTGAGGCACTGTTATTAGAAGCTGGCGCGCTATCAATCGCTTTAGATGACGCAGGCGATCAGCCTTTATTTGAACCCCTTCCCGGTGAATCACCGCTATGGGATGAGGTCATACTCACAGGATTGTTTGACGCCAATACAGATGCTGGCAATCGTCAATTACTTGAGGAGTTAAGCCATGAAATCGGCGCACAAGTACAAGCCAGCCGAACGTGGGTCAACGCTGTCGATGATAAGGATTGGGAGCGCGAATGGATGTCCAATTATAAGCCAATCGAGTGCGCCAATAACTTATGGATTGTGCCTAATTGGCTAACACCGCCGAACCCTGACGCTACCAATATTATTATGGATCCAGGTTTGGCTTTTGGTACTGGCTACCATGCCACTACTCGCCTCTGTCTTGATTGGCTGACCGAGCAAGACCTGACCGATAAAGTTGTGATCGATTACGGCTGCGGCTCTGGTATTTTAGGTATTGCGGCGCTTTTACTGGGCGCGCGTCAAGTTTATGCGGTGGACATTGACCCACAAGCGGTGCTTGCGACCAATCAAAATGCGGCGCGCAATCATGTTGACGACCGCCTGCAAGCATTTTTGCCAGAAGACTTCAATAATTACTGGCAACAAAACGATATAAAACCCGTAGAAATCATGGTTGCTAATATTTTAGCCAAGCCACTCATTGGTTTAGCGCCTTATTTTGCGACCCTGATGGCACCCAAAAGCCGTATCGTGTTAGCAGGTTTGATTGAATCGCAAACCGAGCAGGTCAGCGAAGCGTATCAGCCTTACTTTTCGCTCGATCCTAAGCATGCTTTTACCGCGCAAGAAGATCAACATTGGCAGCGTTTATCTGGTACATTTACAGGCTAGCAACATTTAATTACATCTGTTACGATAGAGGAGCAGTTAAATAATGTTGTGTATTTAACGCTGCTCTATCGTTGCCTGCAAATTATGATGATTACTCTATAAAAAAAGACATAAAAAACTGGCAGCGGTTGGTAAGTGATTAAGCAGTATTAACATGCGGTATTAATACTGATACCTTTTTGGATTCGACCTTATGACTACGCCAATCAAAACCCAGTGCCCTCAGTGTCATGCTATTTTTAATATTAAAAAAACACAGTTAAACCAAAAAACAGCCAATGTTTGCTGTGAACATTGTCAACACAGTTTTTTGGTCAATAACAACCTTATTGTCACGAATGATACAGAGCCGACTGCTGACACTATGGGGCATGAACCTCAATATGATGCATCCACTACCGCCAATACTTCTATTAAGCAAACGTCTACCGTTACGCCAGAAGCAAAAGCCACAACCAAGCTAAACGTCACCTCTGAACCAGAAGATGCAGATATTCTTATCCATGATGATATGGCTGAAGAAGATTTGATAGAGGATCAGTTGATTCACGATGATATGGATATTGCAGATTTTGAAGAGGAAGATTTAGAATACGGTTCGCTCGACAGTATGGACGCTTGGCTAACGCAAGCAGCAGATAGCACCCCTACCTCAACCACGAACAGTAGTGATAAGTCGACGAAAAGCTCAGCGACAAAGCTAGATAAAAGCGCTCACGCCTCTGTTAGTCCCATAGAAAAACCCTCTTTAGCAAACGCTCTTATAAAAGAGCCAGCATCAGCTGCACAAGTAGCCCTTAGCTCAGCGGCAGCTAATGACATCCATGCCAGTATCGATGATAATAGCGATGAGTCTTGGCTTGAAAAATTGCTCAAAGAACAAAATGAAAACGAAGACGGTCATAGTCCAAGAAAAGACACAGATTTATCAGCGCTGCTCGCAAGCATGGGCGTTTCTATCAAAGACGAAGACAACACGCAGGCCGCACGCCTTAAAAGGCAGCAAGCACAAGCCAAGTTTTCACCAACACCTGCTAAGCGCTCGCTTGCTTCATTACTCTGGACATTTGGTTGTTTGGTATTAGCGCTGCTACTTTTTGCGCAGTATGTCATTTTTAATTTGGATAACTTGGTTAAAAATCCTGCCCATGCTGAGCGCTTGCAAAAAGTATCTGCTATCGCCGCTTGTAGCTTACCTAGCGCCAATCTAGCGGCTTTGAGTACAAGCGATATCACTCATCGACCTAGCCGCACCGAAACTGCCAACACCATTAGTGATATCAGCATCACCTTAAACAATCAAAGCACCCAAGCACAACTCCTGCCGCATGTGAAAGTCAGTGTTTATGATAGTGATGCACTTATCGGCGAATTTATTGCAGCACCGCAAGATTATCTACTCAGTACACAGAGCCAATTGGGCGCGACAAGTCGCAAGCAGCTGTTATTTACCATCCCAGTCGCCAATACTCAAATCGACAAAGTAAACGCCGAGCCTATTTATTAACATCAGGCTTGGTAAAATGCCATTTATAAGCAATAAAATTTATTCAAAAGTTTTGCTCTTTTATCAAATTTGTCTTAAATGTTTTAAATCTGTCATCATAAATGATAATAAATAGCGTCAAGCCTAGAGTAATAATAGGGTAATACCCAATCTATTGTTCTGATAGGCTTTGACTTTGTTATAATAGCGCTTAAACGCCTTATGGTTTACGCTTACGCTTAAGGACATTATCTTATGCCACCACATGCACCGTATAATGCCACTCATTTTGACCAGGATATTGAGAGCTCTGCTGATTATAAAGACGGCTATCATCGCTCTATCCATAAGGTAGAAGCTTCCTTAGACAATAGCCTTCATGCGCACCAACCGTTACGTGTGCATGTAGAGCGCGTGGTGCGGCAGTATTTTGCGATGCTCGATGATGAGATGCCAACCGACTTATATGAGCTTATTTTAAAAGAGATAGAGCAGCCACTATTGTCAGTCGTGCTTGAGAAGTGCCGCGGCAATCAGACCAAGTGTGCGCAAATCTTAGGTCTCAATCGCGGTACGCTACGCAAAAAGCTCAAAACTTATGGCTTAATGTAATCTATGGCTGTATGCCAGTCGCTGTTATTTACGACGACCAAATACTACACTCACCGCCCTTATTAGCCCTGCTAACCGACATTCAATTGTATGGCACGTTTATAGTTTATGATCTTATCAAACCCGATATGCTCTGCACTGCTTGCCATTATTACCTTGCCAGACGTTTACGTCAGGCTTTTTTTATGGAAATTTTCTTATGAGTACAACTCCCCTTGCCCTACTATCGGTTTCCGATAAGTCAAATATCGTAGAATTCGCCCAAGGCTTGCTTAAAGCTGGCTTTGGTTTATTATCGACTGGCGGTACTTACCGCTTGCTGACAGAAAATAACGTCGCTGTGACCGAAGTTTCAGACTATACCGGTTTTCCTGAAATGATGGACGGCCGCGTTAAAACGCTACATCCAAAGATTCATGGCGGTATTTTAGGACGCCGCGGTACTGATGACAGCGTCATGAATGAGCACGCTATTGAGCGCATTGATTTGGTCGTCGTCAATCTTTATCCGTTTGCAGAGACGATTGCACGTAGCGACGTCACCATGAACGATGCGATCGAAAACATCGATATTGGCGGCCCTACTATGGTTCGTTCAGCAGCAAAAAACCACGCTCACGTCGGTATTGTGACTGACCCTGCTGATTATACGCGCGTGCTTGAAGCATTAGGCAATGGAACGACTTTAACCGCTGCCCTACGTTACGATTTAGCGGTCAAAGCCTTTGAGCATACCGCACAATACGACGGAATGATTGCCAATTTCTTGGGCAGCCGCGTGAATGAAAACCAAGAGGCAGAGAATTTCTCTCGTACCTTTAACGTCCAATTAGAAAAAGTGCAAGACCTACGCTACGGCGAAAACCCGCATCAAAAAGCGGCTTTTTATGTCGAAAACCATGCCCTAAAAAGCCAGCAAGCCTCTATTGCAACCGCGCAGCAGCTACAAGGTAAAGAGCTCTCTTATAACAATATTGCTGATACCGATGCCGCACTTGAATGTGTTAAAGCCTTTAGTGCGCCCGCTTGCGTGATTGTAAAACACGCCAATCCTTGCGGAGTCGCCGTAGATAGCGATCAAGTCACGGCTTACCGCACGGCTTTTAGTACCGACCCTGAGTCATCTTTTGGTGGTATTATTGCCTTTAACCGCGAACTTACGCTTGCTGCAGCCAAAGCGATTATTGACAATCAATTTGTCGAAGTCATCATTGCCCCAAGTATCGAAGATGGCGTTTTGGAGGCGACCGCTGCTAAGAAAAACGTCCGTGTCTTAGTTTGTGGCGAGTTGCCAACGCCTGAGCAGCGCGACAGCCAGCTTGATTATAAACGCGTCAATGGTGGTTTGTTGGTGCAAGAGCAAGATTTGGGCCTTATTACCGCCAACGATTTAAAAATCGTTACCGACGTCCAGCCAACCGAAGCACAGATTGCTGATTTATTATTTAGCTGGAATGTCGCTAAATATGTCAAATCTAACGCCATCGTTTATGCCAAGAATCAACGCACTATCGGTGTTGGCGCCGGTCAAATGAGCCGCGTCAATTCAGCGCGTATCGCCGCTATCAAAGCCGAGCACGCTGGTCTTGCTACCGAAGGCGCGGTAATGGCATCAGATGCTTTCTTCCCATTCCGTGATGGTATTGATAACGCGGCCGAAGTCGGCATTGCTGCTATCATCCAACCAGGCGGCTCTATGCGTGATGACGAAACGATTGCTGCCGCCAATGAGCATGGTATTGCCATGGTCTTCACTGGTATGCGCCACTTCCGCCATTAATCAGCGGTTAAGATAATGCTATTAAGAAAACAGCGTTGAGAGTAAATAAAAATTGTAATGCATAAAAAAAGCCACTATTAATAGTGGCTTTTTCATATTTAAGGCTTAATAAAGCTCGTTAAAAAAAGGGTTTAACAAATGCCTTATAGGTCGCTTAACGTCCTTGCGCATTGGCCATATTGGCTTCATTAATCTCAACTTTATAGACCATACGTAGATAATCTAGATAATCTTGCAGCTGATCTTGACCCAAATTATCACGAATAATGGCGGCAGTTTGTGCTCTTTGGGCATCAGATAGCGGCGATTGCTGCTCTGTTTTGATGCGATCACCGACCAATAACGTCGCACCCGTTTCAGTCTCACTCGCTACCGCCACGACGCCATTGGCTGCCGCTTGCTGACTAAAGGCTAAGCCGCGCTCTTTTTCGCTCAATTGCGTAGTCTGACGGTTTATCTCGCCCAATGCTTGCAGCTTAACAGGCTGCTTTACAATATCAGCAGGCGTTTTAATAGTGGCCGCCAATTTCTTCGCTTCTTGTAATGCCAGTGCCGTTGCTTTTTGTTGACGCAATATCTGCGTGATTCTTGGCGTCGCCGCTGTTAAAGACAACGTCTTAGTTGGACGATAATTACTTGGCTGTACCCATACCGTACCATTACCAACCTCAATACCCGCAGTCACCGCTTGGTCTTGAATAGTAAACTCATCAAACGCTTGCTTAATTACCGCCGGCTGCGCCAAAGCAGATTGGTTGTTTTCTTTACGATAATCTTTGATATGTTTTAATGGCACATTTTCTTGCTGAGCGATATCTTCAATACTAAAGCCATCTGCTGCCAAGTCATTAATCGCTGTGACTTTATCGGCATACATTTCCTGGCGTTTATATTCTTTGGCTTTAGCGGTTAGCTCTGCACGCATACTCTCTAGACTTGGTATCTTGCTACCATTGTCCTCAGTCACGGTAAATATCTGATAGCCAAAGCTGGTCTTTACAGGAGCACTGACATCACCAACGCTCAAGCCTGCCAGCGCTTTTTCGACAGCTGGCGCATCATTACCAAATACCGCTGGATTAAAACGCCCGATATCGCCGCCTGTTTCACCTGATGGATCATCAGACTCGGCTTTGGCAACCTTGGCAAATGACTCACCTGTCGCAAGGCGGGCTTTAATTTTATCCGCGCGTGCTTTGGCATCTTTACCGGTTAGTAGGATTTGGCTAATTTTACGCTCATCAACCACAGCAAGATTTTGCTTATAGGCTTCATATTGCTGCTGCAAATCTTCTTGGGTGACTTCATTAACTTCAATCGCTTGCGGATTTAGCTGCAAGTAAGCCAAGTCGACCATGGCCGCACTTTTGAGTTTGTCTTTATTGGCGTCATAGTAAGCTTGTATATCACCCTTGCTCAACTTTACCTGCTCAGCATAGTCCTGCCATTTAAAACGATGCAGCCAAATATTGCGCGACTCTAGCTGCAAATCAATCAACTGACTGACCGCTTGCATCGGATAAACTGCGGTACCGACGATGCTGGCATTGAGCTGATCTAGGCTCAACTGGTTGCGAAACTCAGCAAACAGCTGGTTTTTTGTCATATTGCGCTGACGTAAAAAGTTTGCAAACTGCTCGTTAGAAAAATTGCCCTCTGCATCTTTAAAGATTTCTTCTTGGCGCAGCAAGCGATTGATGGTGTCATCAGAAACCGTCATGCCCAGCTTGCCAGCCTGCTGCTCTAGCAAGGTACGATCAATCAGCCCTTTTAGGACTTGCTCGTGCAGCACGTCTTCATTCAATAAACTGGCATCATCAACTTGGTCTAAAAGCTCAGTACGGCGGTTATTGACGGCAGTTTGATACTCGGACAGTCCCACGCTTTTGTCACCTACTTGAGCGATTTGGTTGGGATCGACACCGCCGCCAAAGTAGCTTTCGACACCCAATAGAGCGAGCGGCGATAGGCACAAAATCAATAAAATGCGACCCGGCCAGCTTTTTAAGAAATCGCGCAATTTATCCATAGTTATCTCTGCTTTATTAACCTATATTGATGAAAGACCATTGTAATACTATTAATAATATCAACGCTGTATAAGCAGGCAATGGTAAGAAGAAGAACGTGTGCATTTTATCGCTATAAAATAAGGCGGATTGACGAAGTTTATAACAAGATTTAATAAAAATTCTTGTTTATACAACACCGCTATCGCGCGCCCTATGATACGTGATTTTTGATATATACTCAAAATATTCAGGCGACTATTGCTACTTAAAGCTACAAATTTCAGCACTAAAAAAAGCACCTAATCTTTAGGTGCTTTTTTGGTCATTCGCTCATGACTTAATGAATCGTTAAGTCATGAGTTGCTATCTATTGTTTTACTGCCAACCAACGCTGTTTTTATTCGTGTATCACGTCGTCAACGAGCATTTGATTATTTTATTATAGAATAGCTAAAAAGAGTACAGCTTAAACAAAGCGGCTTAGTTTAAACGCTCTTTTAGGTTTTTACCGGCTTTAAAGCTTGGTACTTTGCTTGCTGGAATGCTAAGTTCTTCACCAGTCTTAGGGTTACGGCCAGTACGCGCTTTACGGTCTTTTACGCTAAAAGTACCAAAACCAACCAATGAGATGCTGTCGCCAGCTTCTAGCGCTTCACCAACACTTTCCATTACTGCATTCAAAGCTTCGCCAGCTTGAGTTTTATTTAGACCACTTTTTTCGGCGATGCTATCAATTAATTCTGACTTATTCATAAAATTTCCTTCAAGTTTTAGGGGGTAAAAAACGCTCACGCCAAGTATTGTATCGCTCTCAGAGTACTTAAGCAATAAAAACCACTGGCCTCACGCATAAACAGGTTTCGCTTTGTTAACGCCTTTATATCAAGGCAGCATAAGGAGCGCAAGCGATTTTACATATTTTTGTGCACTCTACTACGTATTTGACACTCAATGTTACTTAAAACTGCTGCAAATTTTCTATTAAATCGCTACTTTAGCTTATAGGATTTAACGAAATAAAGCACCTATCGTCAAAGCACCTATCTTTGTATTGGCTCTCTTATGCATTTTGCCTTGATAACCTAAATACTCAAATATGATGCAGGTGCTTAAACTCAGTTTTTATACTAACAAGCAAAATTAAAAACTAAAGCATAAACTTGGATCGAAAAATAGCTGCCAAGCCCGACTAATGCATTACCAGTCATAAATTTTGGTGTCTTTATAGATGAGCAAATTATAAGGTAGTGACTGACCAACTGACAGAAACGTGCGTTACTTTTTATGCTAAAGGCGTTACTATAAGCGCGATTGCATTGTACATTTTGGGTTGATTTTGACCTTTGTTTGTCCTTTTATCTTTAACTTACACAATAAAAACGGATTATTTACATGAAGCGTTCTACGTTGTCTCACTCTTTTCTTAATATCATATTGGTGTTTATCGAGTCGGCGCTGACCCTGTTGTTACGTTTAGACCCAGAACTCCGTAAAGCTGCTTATCCACTCGCCAAGCAAGAGACGGTCGTCGCGCTTAGGTTATACTTGCCTCATGTAGAGGTTTTCGCCACCTTTACTACCAAAGGGGTATTATTAGATGATAGATTGCCTATCGGCCGTAGTGAGCCTGACGTTATTATCAACGCTTATAGCGTTCAGGTGATTAACGCCATCATCACCCACGATACTGAGTCGACTGAAAAGCTGCAAATGCGCGGTGAGGCGGTGCAAGTACAGCTGGTCAAGCAGTTTATTATGCAGCTTGGTTTTGGTAGCTTAATTCAAGGGCTGATCAAAAAGATTAAGGGCGGCAAAGGTAAGACCAAACCTACTGAAGCCGAAATGGCAGAAAAAAAGGAGAGTTATAAGCTGCGTATTAAGGAGCAGCAAACTCAAATCAACACGCTGACCATTAAAAACCGTGAGCTTGAAACCACGGTTAAAGAACTGCAAAGCAAGCAGAAGACCTTTATCATTACCGCAATTATTTTTGCAGTTATCGCTATCGCTGCCATTATTGCTTTATTTATCATGACCTAATGCCTTACTAACTGCAGTGTAACGTGTTTTTAAAGTTATTCTTCTAACCTTGTATCGCGTTTAATAGGATGTAGACTTATTAAGCGCTCTTGCTTCCTTTCTGCAGTTCACAGCCTGCGCGTTCGCGTATTTATTCTCTTTTAAGCCTTAATATTACCTATCATTGTTTTTATCAATGATAGGAATAAGTCGCACTCACCATTCAACCACACTTTAATCTTGACTAAATTACTCGGGATTGAGTATAATTACCCTATCGTTGCACACATCGGGTAAACCATCTGCTGTTTAATAGCGACAAGACACCACTTAGTCGATAGATGATTTTCCTAAATAGAAGCGCAAGTACGGCTAGCTACTAACTAGCTTTTAGCAATAAGTCGATTATAAATCTATTAAATCTATAAAGAACCTATTGATAACCCTGCTCTTTTGGAATACGACAAGACTAAGTTCGTTGTTAAATAAACTTTTTATAAAAAGGATTGGAGATAACACATGCGTTTGACTACTCGAGGCAGATACGCCGTGACCGCTTTACTTGATTTGGCTTTGCAAACCAGCCAACAAGACAGCGCCGTCTCTTTATCTGACATTGCTAAGCGGCAATCGATATCTATCTCTTATCTTGAACAGTTATTTTCCAAGCTTCGTAAGCGCGGTTTGGTCACCAGTATCCGCGGCGCGGCTGGCGGCTATCACTTAGCCAAGCCCCTTGATGAGATTGATGTGATGAGCATCATTTCTGCCGTCGATGAATCTGTCGATGCGATGCAGTGCGGCGGACGCGGCGATTGTCAAAGTGGTACAATGTGCCTAACGCATGATTTATGGTGCGCTTTATCAAATCATGTCGAACAATACTTGAAAAATATAACATTAGCGCAATTATTAGACATGGAACATGTGCAGTCAGTCTCAGACCGTCAGCACCTCACGTTTCCAAACGACATTGCTACAAAAGATATGTCCACAAAAGACATCAACACTATTACTCTATCGACCAGCGAGGCAAACCCAGCATGAGCCAACATAACAACCTTATATACTTAGATTATGCCGCCACGACGCCAGTTGCTAAGTCAGTCGCTGCTAAAATGAGCGAATATCTGACGGTAGACGGCATCTTTGGTAACCCAGCATCACGCTCACATGGCTATGGCTGGCAAGCAGAAGAAGCGGTAGAAACGGCTCGTCAGCAAGTCGCTGAAGTGATTCATGCGGATCCACGCGAAATCGTCTTTACCTCGGGCGCGACAGAATCAGATAACCTAGCTATTAAAGGCGCGGCACATTTTTATCAGTCGCGCGGCAAGCACATCATTACCAGTAAAATTGAGCACAAAGCGGTTTTAGATACTTGCCGTGAGCTTGAGCAAGAAGGTTTTGAGATTACTTATCTTGAGCCGCAAGCTGGTACGGGTTTGATTTTGCCAGAGCAAGTACAAGAAGCCCTACGTGACGATACGATTTTAGTATCACTAATGATGGTTAATAATGAGCTTGGTACCATTACCGATGTCGCCGCGATTGGTGAGATTACTCGCAAAGCGGGCGTTGTATTCCATGTCGATGGTGCGCAGTCTGTTGGTAAAATACCTGTTAATCTTGAAGAGATGAAAATTGACTTGATGAGTTTTTCAGGTCATAAAGCGTATGGCCCTAAAGGTATCGGTGCGCTATTTGTTCGCCGTAAACCTCGTATTCGCCTAAAAGCTGAGCAGCATGGCGGTGGCCATGAGCGCGGTATGCGTTCAGGTACCTTGCCGACGCACCAAATTGTTGGGCTAGGTGCTGCATTTGCATTGGCCAATGAGCGTTATGAAGAAGACCATGCTCACGTGGCAAAATTACGCCAAAAGCTGTGGGACGGTCTACAAGATATCGAAGAGATTTATCTAAACGGTGATTTAGAAAACAGCGTGCCTAACATCATTAACATCAGCTTTAACTTTGTTGAAGGCGAGTCACTGATGATGTCGTTAAAAGACTTGGCGGTTTCATCAGGTTCAGCCTGTACTTCAGCGACGCTTGAGCCATCGTATGTATTGCGCGCCATCGGTCGCCCAGATGAGTTGGCCCATAGCTCAATCCGCTTTAGCTTTGGTCGTTATACCACCGAAGAAGATATTGATACCGTCGTAAAACAGATGCATGAAGCGGTAGACAAATTACGCGCCCTATCGCCACTTTGGGATATGTATCAAGAAGGCGTTGATTTAGACTCGGTAGAATGGTCTGAGCATTAATATTTATTCATAAAACTTTAATAGTAAAAAGGTTTAATGGTTATCAGGTATAAGCATTAAACCAAATAATTCATCAGACAATTATAAATACCATTTTTATAATATGTGTTTGACCCCAATTATCGATGAGTAGACAGACATTTAAACTTAATAAGTGAGTTATTTGGAAAGTTACTTATATAACTTAACATTTAAGTGGCTACTCATCATCTAACTAGGAGAAAACCCCATGGCCTATAGTGACCAAGTTATTGATCATTACGAAAACCCACGCAACGTCGGCAATCTTGACAAAAATGCCAAAAACGTTGGTACGGGTATGGTTGGCGCCCCAGCCTGTGGCGATGTGATGCGCCTACAAATCCAAGTCGATGATAACGGTATCATCGAAGATGCACGCTTTAAAACCTATGGCTGCGGTTCAGCAATTGCTTCAAGCTCGCTTGTCACCGAGTGGCTAAAAGGCAAAAGCTTAGACCAAGCTGGCGAGATCAAAAATATGGATATCGCTGAAGAATTGGCATTACCACCGGTAAAAGTGCATTGCTCAGTCCTTGCAGAAGACGCCATTAAAGCCGCCATTAGCGACTATAAAGGTAAGCATGGTACAGCTGCGGCAGTAACAGAAGAAGCAACCAGCTAAATTATATAAAGCCTTGCGCTTATTTATATAATAGGCGCAAGTAGCGAATTTGAAAACAAACATGAGTAATACGACGTTAGAAGCTACTAACGCCCATAAGGTGACAATAACGCTCATGTAATTGTCACCTTTTATTTATTTTTAACGCTTTACTGGCAGTGGTGTTGATAAAAACGCTTTTGCCGCAATTATTATCTCAATTATTGATAGTCAATGGGAGTTGGCATGATTGAAATGACAGAACGCGCCGCTCAGCATGTTCAAGACTTTTTGGACAATCGCGGTAAAGGTGAAGGCATCCGAGTAGGTATCCGTACAGCAGGCTGCTCAGGCTTGGCTTACGTGCTAGAGTTTGTTGACACGCCTGACGAAAACGACACCCGTTATGAAAGCCGTGGCGTCAATATTTTTATTGATCCTAAAAGCTTGGTTTATTTAGATGGCTTAGTGATGGATTATGAAAAAGAAGGTCTCAATGAAGGCTTTAAATTCACCAATCCCAATCAAAAAGGTGAATGTGGCTGCGGTGAATCGTTTACCGTCTAAAGCTCTAAACCAGAGCGCGCTAAACGATTGATATACGAGCGCTTAGCACCTAAAACCTGAGTTAGCGCTTAGATACTAAGTAAGTACTGAACTTTAAAAGACCAGTATTTAAAACAGACAGTAAATAAAACAGCGCATAAGTAAAAGCAAGTCTTCACAAGAATAAATAAAAACAAAGGCAGACGCTATGACAGACATCACGCCAGACGCACAGTTTGATAACTTCTTTGCCCTATTTGAGCAACCTGTACAGTTTGCGGTCAACCAAGAGCGCCTTGATCAGCAGCTGCGTCTGCTACAAAAACGCTATCATCCGGACAACCTTGTCGCTGATAGCAAAAATGTAGCGGATAGTGCACAAGCTAAGCAGCAATCAGAGCAAGCCTCAGCGCTAATTAACCAAGCTTATCAAACGTTAAGAGACCCTGACAGTCGTGCCAGCTACTTGTTGGATATCGCTGGGCAGGCGCAGAACTTAGAGCATTCGATTGCCGATTTGGACTTCTTAGAAGATGCGATGCAAATGCGTATGGATTTGGACGATGCGATTGAAGGCAAAGAGCTTGCCGCGCTAAAGCAACTACATCCGCAGATTACCGAGCGTCTAAATAAACAATCTGAGCGTTTTGATAGTGCTTATCAGAGCCAAGATTGGCAAACGGCGATTGATGCCACGCAAAAATTAAAATTTTTGGTGAAATTAGATGCCGATGTTACTACAGGGCTTGATGAAGTCGCGTCTGCTGAGCATTTAGATGACGACGATTTATACGTTTAACGTCATACTAATTCATTTAAATTGTTTAACTTCGCGGGTAACAAGCCTATATGTAGCTAAGGTTAAAATAACCACTACTATGCCGTATAATTGTAAACATTAAATACTAGTCAACTATATATTATATTTGTACCATTTCTCTTAATTCATTTTATCTTTGAGTTTTCTTATGTCTTTATTGCAAATTGCCGAACCCAATCAAAGTGCCCAACCTCACCAGCATCGTTTTGGCCTAGGAATTGACCTTGGTACGACGCGCTCATTGGTCGCTGTGGTACGCTCAGGCAAGGCGCAAGTTTTGCAAGCTGATACAACGACCGACACCTTATTGCCGTCGGTGGTCTACTATCCAAGTGCTGGCAAGCCCTTAGTCGGCTATGATGCCCTCGCCCACTTAGTAGATGATCCAAAAAATACCATCGTCTCGGCTAAGCGCTTTATGGGCCGTAGCCAAGCCGATATTAAATTTTCCCATCCTTATGAGTTAAGTGGCAGCAAAGACGCCATGCCAGCCTTTGTAACGGCGCAAGGGGAAGTGTCTCCTGTTGAAGTTTCAGCACGTATTTTAGCCGCGCTTGAACAACGTGCCGCAAGCGCTTTACCTGATGATAGTATACAAGGCGCAGTGATTACTGTGCCCGCCTATTTTGATGAAGCGCAGCGTCAAGCCACTAAAGATGCGGCGCAAGCTGCTGGTATTAACGTTTTACGTTTATTAAATGAGCCTACCGCGGCCGCCGTTGCCTACGGTCTTGATCAGCCTACTGATGACAATAGTGAAAACTACTACTTAATCTATGATTTGGGTGGTGGTACTTTTGATGTATCTATTTTAAAGCTCAGCGATGGCGTGTTTGAAGTCTTAGCGACAGGCGGCAATAGTGCGCTTGGCGGTGATGATATCGACCGCTTACTGACCAATTGGCTGATTAAGCAGTTAAATATTGACCCTAAAGACGTGAGCCTGCACGACAAATCCATACTCGCCCAACAAGCAAAAAGCTATAAACAAGCATTGACCGATGCTGAGCAAGTCGATATCGACATTGTTGTCAATGAGCGCTCTTTTCAAGGTGTGTTACGCCGCGACGATTTGATAACAATTGCAGAGCCTGTCAGCCGCCGCACGTTAAGTGTCTGCGAGCAAGTCCTGCGTGATGCCAAATTATCTGCCGCTGACTTAGATGAAGTCATTTTGGTCGGTGGTTCTACCCGTATGCCTGCGGTGCAGCAGGTGGTGGCAGATTTCTTTGCTAAAGAACCGCTTTGCCGTCTTAATCCAGATGAAGTTGTAGCTTTAGGTGCGGCACAAACGGCGCATCAATTGGTCAATGGCGATAGTGATAATGGCTTATTATTGCTCGATGTGACGCCTTTATCGCTCGGTCTTGAGACCATGGGCGGCTTGGTTGAAGTGCTGATTCCGCGCAACACCCCTATTCCCGTCAAAAAACGACAAGTCTTTACCACTTACCAAGATGGTCAAACCGGCATGGTCATTCATGTAGTGCAAGGCGAGCGTGAAACAGTGGATAACTGCCGCTCACTTGGACGCTTTGAGCTATATGGTATTCCGCCGATGAAAGCGGGCTTTGCGCGTATTGAAGTGACCTTTAGTATTGATGCCAATGGTCAGCTGACCGTCAGTGCGCAAGAAACAACGACCAAGACTGAAAGTAAAATTGAGATTGTGCCATCTTATGGTCTGTCTGATGAGCAAAAAGAGCAATTATTAATCGCAGGCTTTAAGTATGCGGAAGAAGACAAGAATGCGCGCTCGCTAATTGAGACCAAAGTAGAAGCGGAACGTGAATTATTGGCGCTACAGTCGGCGCTTAGCGAGTTTGCGGCGTTAATCTCACCTGAAGAGCAGCAGTCATTGACCGAGAGCATGCAAGCCTTGCAAACCGCGCTTAGCACCGACGACTTAACCGTTATTGAAAGCGCGCAAGGCAAATTAAAGCCACACAGTGATGCTTTTGCCGCGCGTATTATGAATCAAAGCGTCAAAGCAAGTATGTCGGGTACCAGTGCGCAAGATTGGTAGTAGATAGCATTTATACCACTCATATGATAGGCGCTTAAGACACTCACTTAGCAACCTTACTAGATTGACCTTTTTTATTTTTAATTGATTAGCAGCGGACGAATAACTTATGCCAAAAATTACAATATTACCTCACCATGAAATCTGCCCAGAAGGCACCGAAGTCGAGCTAGAATCGGGCACAAACTTATGTAAAGCGCTACTTGAAAAAGGCATCAAGATTGAACATGCCTGCGAGATGTCAAAAGCCTGTACTACTTGTCATGTCGTGGTGCGTAAAGGATTTAACACCTTAGATGAGATGGACGATATCGAAGCGGATTTATTAGACCGCGCGTGGGGTCTGGAGCCTGATTCACGCCTATCGTGCCAAGTGATGCTTGAAGATGATGATTTAACGATTGAGATTCCTAAATACACGTTAAACCATGCGAAAGAAAATCATTAAATAATAAAGCTGAAGCATGAAATGAAACTAAAAAATCCAGTTATGATAAATAACTGGATTTTTCTTTTTATAAATACTTTCAAGTCGCAATCAATCTGTACCTAATTATGACTGATATTTTCCTGCTTACTTGCTGTGACTATCTCAAGCAGCGCCGCCTGCTCTTCTTGTTCGATACGGGCAAGCGCTAGATTCAAGCGATTTCTGATATCTTGATAGTCATTATTTTGCATGTCTTTAAAGTTCAAATGCAAATTAAAACCAGGTAGCGTATGATCTACCCATTTTGACAACTGACCTTTATTTTCATCAGGGTCGAGTACTTGCCACGCGCTTACCTTATTATCAAAACCTTTGAGCTGAAAAGCACCGACATATTCACAGTCATAATCATGCGAAATATAATCATGGGTACTTTCGCTAATAAATATCTGGCCTTTACCCGCGACTGCCTCAAGCCGTGAAGCAAGGTTGGCCTCTTTCCCAATCAGCGTATAGCTCAAACGGTTGTTACTGCCAAAATTGCCGACGTGACAGTAGCCGGTGGTAATGCCGATACGGATATATAGTCCCTCGAAACCGAGCAGCCGCCATTTTTGCCGTAAAGTGCGCATTTCACGGCGCATATCTATCGCCATTGCCACACAATCGAGCGCATCTTGGCGCGGCCCTCGACTGTTCGGCTCGCCAAAAAAGCACACCATCCCATCGCCGATAAACTTATCCAACACCGCGCCGTGCTTATTGGCGATTAACGTCATACAGTGCATATAGGTATTTAGAATGTCCGCCAAATTGTCAGCGCTCAAACTATCGGACAATTCTGTAAAGCCAACAATATCTGAAAACATCATCGTCAGTTTGGCGCGTTTATTTTCGACACTAACGGGACTGTCAGATTTAACGATTGGTTCCCAAACTTGCGGCGGTACAAAGCGCGTCAGTTTATTAATGACAGAAACCATGGTATTTAAACGTCCAGCCGCTTGCCGCGCTCGCGCTTCATAATCTACATAATCACGATAAACATGGCGAAAATGGCACAGTATCACAATCATACTGGCCAATAACACCGCAGGGGTAACAAAGCTGTCGTGACAGTCCATCTCAGTACTATTTAAAGTCACACTGACGTAATAAAAGACAATGACCGTCACTACTGATGCAGCGAGAAGTTTAAGATGGTTTTCAGGGCTACTAAGAATAATCCGCAGACCGATGAGCGCTGCTAGACTGAGCGAAATCACTGCACAAAACTGTATCGAACCTATGACCGCTGAAGATAAAATAATAACAATGTTAGACGTCCAAAAACTGGCTGGCCGGCGATAGTTATAGATTAAAATCAGCAAACTCGGCAGACAAACCACGACAGCGAGCGCCATCGACGTCGGACTAAAGTTGTAATGTATTGCGAGCAATACGACCGTTAGTATTAAAACAAAAATTTCTGGATAATCAAATCGATAGGCATTGCTATTACTACCACCCTGTACAGGAATCTTTGGGCTTGTGGTTTCAAAAAATGCCATGGTCAAGGTTCGCTTAAAGGAAAACTGTCGAAGGTTTGAATAAAAATTAAAGCGGATCTTCTATTAACATATGTTTTTGTGCAGTCTTTAGATTAATAAGTATTTAGGTTAATAAGCATTCAGGTTGCTAAGCCCTTAAGTTAACAAGTAAATGCGTTAATAAGTAAATCGCTTTATCAACATTTGATAATATAAGTAGATAGGAAATCTATCTATTATACGGCTTTAATGCTGACTTACCTAGGACACTGGTAAGTAAAAGCATACCACTTGTCGCTTATTAGCCATAAAAAGCAGTGTGAAGCTCATGGTCAACGAAAACAATCCTAGTTAAAAACGACTTGAGTTAATAACCATGACAAAGACAAAAAAGCCAGATAATATCTATCTGACTTTTGCGAAGTGAAAAATAAATATAAGTCCATACTCAACGACTATTTGAATAAGGCAATTATTGCACGCTAAAACTATTAGAAACGCCTGAATAAGGCTTAATCTTATGCGTCCAACCGTTCTTCCAGTCGCCTTGATGGGTCAAGCGATAAGTGCCTGCTGGGGTGTCCTTAGCTATTCGCCAATCAATGATGGCTTTACTATACGCCGCTCCTTCGAGCTGCCACGTATAAGTGGTATCAAAATCACTGTCACTTAAATAATCGACCCATTTACCATTGTCAAGACGCTGCACTTTTAAGAAGCTGTCTTCGGTACGTAGATTGTTTTTAGGATGAGCGCCGCGGAATACTGCCGTAGCAATGTCACCCTTTTGATAGCTGGCTTTGGGCTGAGTGAGGGTTTGTCCCCAAGTTTGCTTTAAAGGCTTATCGTCGAAGACCACGCCTGGACGCTCGTTAAAGGATTTGCCTGAGCGATCAGGCGGTGTGGTTCTGTCATAGACTTCTATACCATCACGTAGCGCTGCCGCTAGTTGAGTATATTCTTGGATATAAGCAGCGGTTTGATATGGACCATACTCAGTAGACGCGCCTTCGTAATGCTGAGTAGCAAATTCTTCGCGCGTGGTCAAATAGCCGCTATAGTTATTCGCCAAACCATTAATAATAACGGTATCAACCCCCGAGTCTTGTAGTTGAGCAAGCACGGCAGCGCGCATCCGGCGTCCGACCATGGTCGTCGGCTCGGCAGGGATAGCAACGAGAGCAATATTACCGATACGCATCAGTTGCACCGGCTGCTGAGTATTAATCCAGCCCCAACTTCCCGTTGGCAATAAGACTTGTTTTTCCGCCTGACAATCATCTTGGCTAACGGTCGACACTATACCAAACGCGCCGCGCGTTAAACTGCCCAAAAATGATTGATCGACTTTATTGATATCGTCATTGATACGGAAATTTTCTCGGGTCATGCCCTCATACATACCAGGTATGTTCGAGGGGCCATTCTCCCCGCCAGCGGCAAACGAGTAACCACGAGCTGGCATACATAAGACTTTATTACCCGCGCCATTGGTGAATTTACCATCGACCTGATAGCCCTTTAAATCAATCCAGCGCGCGCGTACATCCACGGGTCCAGTAACCGGCACGCCTTGATGCCAAAGCTCAACCGCTTTATCCAGCTGCATCTGCCCATCACGTCTGACGTTTTCCCACTCGTTACTACTACCTTGAAAGCCGGGTTTTGAGTTGGCATTACCACCTATGGCTAACACATCACCCTCGTCAGCATTGGCAAAAGCTGCGACAAACGGCTTGTCTGATTCTCCGCCAAAAATCTTTTCCGCACCGCGCTGAGCAAAGCCCTTATTATCAGCACTTAGATGCATAAATTTATTACTAAAACTGGTTGGATGCAGCGCAAACCAATTAATCAGACCGACTGGTGTGCCATCGGCAGCATCAAGACGTAGCTGGGTCATGGTTTCATTGACATTACTATCAAAATCTTTGGCGTCGTTATTATTGTTATAGGCAAACTCTGAGCGATTGACTGTCGCGCCCTTTAGCTCGCCTTGCGCCAAAGATAGTGTCCCTGGCGTCAAGGTAGCGTGAGCGCGTTTAATTGAGGTGACAATACCATTGACGATAGCATTGAAGTTTTGGCTGCTATAGCCTGCTAGCGTGTCATCGGTACTGGCAATTTGATACAGCTGCTGATGTGAGTAACCGGCGTTACCCACATGGGTATGCGTGGCGGTGAGCATGACATCGTCATCGTTATATAAGTCACCATAATCCGCTTTTAGACGTTTAATGACCTCAAGTTTTACTGCGGTAAACATCGCGCCCATATCTGCTGATACATAGACGACACGTTTGCCCGCATTTTTATCCGCTTCGCCGATAATAAAAGCATGAGAGTACAAACGGTCGTTGATACCTTGTACCACCTGCCCCGCCGCATAACCAAACATGCCAGTTTCGGCAGCAGCACCAGTGATATCCGCCTTACCGCTACCTACTAAATACTGGCTTGTCGGCATCGCTCGCATAGACATGGCAGAAGCACTGTGATTAAACGTGACAGAGCTGTCCGCTGCGTCAGTAGCGTTTTCACGAATCGTTGGCCCCGAATCGGACAAGGCTGCAGCAGATTGCACGGATGCCGACTGTACTGACACAGCTTCCGTTGAATCCGTCTCACATGCCGTTAGGCTCAATACAGTGGTACAAATAGAGATGAGTAACATAGAAGGTCGTAATAACGCTGGAGAAGCAGAAGAAGTAGCCATTTGTTATCCTTAACATAGAGTAAAATCTTCAACTTAAAAATCTCAGTCTAAGATTAAATATCTCGCAACCTATGTGCGCGCTCAATCAATGATAACTATTGATAACTACCAATACACATCAATCCACTAAAATGGCTGCGAGTAGATAAGTTGGCTATATCCATTTAACCAACCCCCTCTCTAATATAACGATTAACAAACAAATGTGTAATATCTAATGGTAACAAAACCTTCCATTACCCTTAAAAACCACTTCACTATGATTTTACTTTAAGCATGCCTACTTAAATAAAATGACTCGAATAAAACGACTTAAATAAAAAGTACTAAAGTCACATTTATCAACCATTATCTAAAGCTTAACTACATTTGCCAATCGAACGGCATTTGATGATGACCACGCAGCGCCATCATCAGCGTTTGCTGCATTTGCGCCAACACTTCTTTGGTATAAGGGACAGCAGGAATACCCCATACTGGATTTGGCCATTGCATGTCGTTTTGATAGCGGACGATATGATGAAAATGTAGCTGTGGTACTTGATTACCGAGGGCGGCGACATTCATTTTATCTGCTTGGAAAGTCTTGGCAAGTTGGCTTGATAACCAGCTCGACTCACGCAAAAACTGCGTTTGGTCTGCCTCAGATAGCTCGTACAATTCTTTGATACCTGATACCCGCGGTACCAATATTAACCATGGAAACTGACAATCATTGATTAAACGACAGGTTGATAATGGGAAATCACCCACTAAAAAACTGTCGGCTGCAAGTTTATGATGAAGTTGGAACATAATGACGGTTCTCTTGTTATGACGCTCAAATAAAAGGAATTAAAATACCGAAAAGCAGAACTGAATTTACTAAACTAAAATACGCTTAAAACATTATGCTTAAAGAAACAGCAGGCTAAATATAAGATGCCGCTATTTTATCAGTTATCCAAGCGATAAAATAGCGCCGTGACCGATTGTCTTAGCGTATGGTATTTGCTGTACTTAAACGATTTCGTAAATGTGCTTGGTTTGCCGATACAAATAAACAAAGCTAAACAGCATCCGTCACCATATGTTCGCTAAAATAGCGCAATAGCTCTTGAATTGCGCTGACGCGCTGCTGCGGGGTTGCCAGCTTATCGGCATCCTGATAACGAATGCCAGAGGCACCATTCATACGATAGCGCTGCCCATTGCTCTGAATCAACTTAATAATCGCTAAGGCATCGACCGGCGTATCAGGTGCAAACTCTAATGTCATGCTATTACTATTGGCATCAATCTTATTAATCTTTAGCGGCTCAGCTTGTATACGCAGTCCGTGAATGGCGAATAACTGCTTGGTTTGATCGGGTAATATGCCAAAACGGTCAATCATTTCGGTACGGATATCGGTCAGGGCTTCTTTATCATCGGCATTACTGATGCGTTTATAAAACAACAAACGCTGATGCACATCGTGTAAATAATCCTCTGGTATCAACGCCGAACTATGCAAGTTAATCTCGCTGGTCAGCGACAATGGCGTACTCAAATCCGGCTCTTTACCAGCTTTAATCGCTTTTGTCGCCCGCTCAAGCATATCCATATATAAGCTAAAGCCAATCGCTTGCATATTACCACTTTGCTGCTTACCAAGTATCTCGCCAGCACCGCGAATCTCTAAATCCTCACTTGCCAGCATAAAGCCTGCGCCCAGTGTATTAGCGCGCTCAATCGCATGTAAGCGGCGCTTAGCATCGCCTTTAAGACCTTTGATAGAAGGCACTAGCAGATAACAATAAGCCTGGTGATGACTACGGCCAACACGACCTCGCAGCTGATGCAATTGCGCCAAGCCAAACTTATCGGCGCGCTCAATGATAATCGTATTGGCATTGGGCACATCGATACCGGTTTCGATAATGGTCGAACAGACTAGCACGTTGAACTTTTTATGATAAAACTGCTGCATCACTTGCTCAAGTTGGCGCTCTTGCATTTGCCCATGCGCAACCCCTACTCGTGCTTCAGGCACCAGTTCACGGACGGTCTCTGCCATACGCTCAATACTGGCGACATCATTGTGCAATAGATAAACCTGTCCGCCGCGTAGTAGCTCACGCAAGATGGCTTCTTTTAATAAAGCATCGGTCTTTTGCATAACAAAGGTTTTAATCGCCAGACGACGTGCAGGCGGGGTGGCAATAATCGACATATCACGCATCCCTGAGAGCGCCATATTAAGCGTTCTAGGGATTGGCGTCGCGGTCATCGACATACTATCGACGTCGGTCTGAATCGCCTTGATACGCTCTTTATGGCGTACGCCAAAACGATGTTCTTCATCGACAATCATTAAACCCAAATTAGAGAACTTCACATCAGGTTGCAGAAGTTTATGCGTACCGATAACAATATCGACCTTACCCGCTGCGAGGTCTGTTAACACCGTATCTTGATGTTTTTTACCACCAAAGCGCGACAAGGTTTCAATACGTACCGGCCAATCAGCGAAACGGTCACGGAAATTGTCTTCATGCTGACCTGCGAGCAAGGTTGTCGGCACCAATACTGCCACTTGATAGCCTGCGCTGACCGCAATGAATGCCGCACGCATAGCGACTTCTGTTTTACCAAAACCAACATCGCCGCAAATAAGACGATCCATCGGCTGGTTCTGTCGCATGTCTTCCATCACCGCATGAATGGCATTGGCTTGATCAGGCGTTTCTTCAAAGGCAAATTGACTGGCAAATAGCTCATATTGCGATGGGTCGATTTTAAAATGAATACCGACTTTCGCTTCGCGCCGTGCTTGCATATTAAGCAGCTCGGCCGCCACGTCATGGATTTGCTCAAGCGCCTTTTGCTTGGCTTTATCCCATTTACCGCTACCAATTTTATGTAATGGCGCAAGTGCAGGGTCACCGCCACTATAACGGTTAATCATTTGTAAATTGGCAACCGGTACATAGATACTGGCGTCATCAGCGTACTTTAGGTGGATAAACTCTTGCTCGCCGTCACCAACATCGAGCGTAATCAGGCCATTGTAACGCCCAATACCATGCTCGATATGCACCACTGGACTGCCTTCGGTGATTTCGGTGACGCTTTTAACCAAGAACTCTTCTGATACCCCACTTTGCCGGCGACGACGCGTTTGCAGCACTTGCCGGCCAAATAATTGCGTCTCACTAATCACGACCAAGCGCTCAGGCACGTAAACGCCGCGTTCAATAGGCGCAATGGTCAATCCGACTTGCGGTAACTTATTATTATTATTCTTCGATTTGTCCGCTGCTAAAAACGCCTCAAAGCTATCGTAAGCTTTGACATCTATTTTGCCTTTAAACAGTTCAATCAAAATCTCACGCCGACCCGCCGTTTCTGCCACAATTAATACAGGTGTTGCTGTTTGCGCTTGCAACTCTAAAAACGCTAACAGTTCGCTAAGGGGTTCGGCTTTTTGATGATTGACTGGTAGTTGTGGCGGCTCTTGCGCACTTAGTGTCACTAGCCCTTGTTTTTTTGGCGGCAGGGTTAATGGTTCAGATGCTAAGGTTGCGTCATCGTTATCAATGCTATCAATCGCAGCGACATCAGTCATGGTCGCAAGCTCATTACGCGCACTCAATATCACTCGCGGATAATGATTAAGATGTTCGTTTAGACTATTTGATAATAAATATAACAATTCAGGCGCAACGATGGGCTTGTCAATATCGTGACGGCGCTCTTCATAACGGCGCTGAATTTGTGACCAATAATCTGCCTGTTTTTCGTTAATCAGCTCATCGGTAATAAACAAGGCATCGCTTGGCAAATAGGAAAACAAACTACTTTCTGCCATCCAATCCTTTAAATCAAAAAACAGTGGCTGATAATACTCAAGTCCGCTACTGGCAATACCTGCCATGACATCTTTATGCAGCTCAGATTTGCGGCTACTGGCATTGGGGAACATGGCGGCAAAGTTGGTGCGGAACGTCTCCCGCCCTTCATCGAGCGGAAACTCTTTAGCGGGTAGTATTTGAAATTGCTTAATGGGCTTTGAGATATCTGGCAGTTTATGCAGCAGCGATAGCGATTCTTTGCCCATGCTGCTATCGTTGCCGCTTATCATGGTTTTGAGGTCATCAACGGTCAATGTGCGCTGGGTCTGCGGATTAAAAAAGCGAATGGTCTCAATTTCATCATCGAATAAATCTAGGCGTAGCGGAAATGGCTGACCCATGGCAAAGATATCAATGATACTACCACGTACGGCAAATTCGCCCGGCTCAAAGACGTTCTCAACCGCGCGATAACCCGCCTTTGCCAATAGTTCGCGCTGAGTATTGATATCAAATCGATCACCGACACTCAAATCAAAATGCTGCCCTATCAACCAGCTTGGCGGTGCGACACGGTGCATCAATGCCTGTACCGATATTAACAATACCCCTGACGTTGGCATATCCGTTAACAGGTTAATACGCTCGCTGACGATATCTTGATGCGGAGACAGCTCATCATAGGTCAGCGTTTCCCAATCAGGGAACACATAAGCATCGACGCCGCAAAATGCCAACTCCGTCTCTATCTGGTTAAGCTGATTTTGGTCACGCGTCACCACAACCTTTAGACGGTCAGCCACATCCCATAGCGGCGTTTGTACCAGACTTGCGAGCCACAAGCTACTGACTGCTCCATGCACAGGCGCCAGCCAACGCCGCTCGGCATTCTGGATAGGAAATAACTGCTGGTTAATAGGGTCAAAGGCGTCGGTCAAAGCAGTGATAGACATAAAGGATAGGGTCAACGTTAAGAGTCAGAAAGCTATTATACGAATATTTGCGCAATTACCAAAATTTATGCCGTAACGGTTTGTCACTTAGCCTTGTTATGAAAAAACCAAAAACTAAACAATTGATAAAACGCATATTCATCTATAACGACAAGCTACTTAAATACAAAAACCTCAACGATTAAGCTGAGGTCTCGGAGTTATAACCATTAAGCTACTGTTAAAGTATAAGCTATTTTTAAATTAATGGTTTTTCGCTTGCGATAATGCCGTTATTGTCGGCATAAACAAACATACCTGAGTTTAACGTTAAATCACCAAAGCGGATTTCAATATCGGTTTGACCTTCATCGCGGCGATTTGATTTGCGCGGGATGCAACCAAGCGCCATGACACCGATATCCATTTGCGCCATATCATCTACATCACGCACGCAGCCATATACCACCACCCCTGCCCAGCCATTATCAATCGCTGATTGCGCAATCATATCGCCGAGCAACGCGCAGCGCATTGAACCGCCACCGTCAACGACCAAGACTTTGCCATTGCCGTCTTTATCTTTGCCATCGCTGTTTAATAAGGATTTTACACGGCTATTATCTTCAAAGCATTTTACCGTCACGATTTCACCGCAAAATCTGTCTTTACCGCCAAAGCTATAAAATGATTTGCCTTCAATATTGGGCAAACATACCTGCGACTCAGGATTGGCATCTAATAAATCACAAGTGACAAAGTTGTCTTTATTCATCGTGGTTGTTTCTGCTGTGTCTGACATCGTGACGCTCCTTGTTAAGTTAAATAGTTGAATTATCTATCATGAAATCTGAGTTTTTATTAATTTATGTTTAGGCTATTTTTTGACTTTGGTCATTGCTAGTAGCTGTTTATTTTCGATAATTTCCGTGTCTGTAATGGTAGGCTCACTACGATATTTATTACGCTGATACACCTCATGCGCACTCATCGCCATCGCACTGGCAACGCGCTTGGCAGAAATAGGATGCAAGGATAATGACTCGGGGACGATTGGCGAGATCAGTTTAAAGGCTTTTTGACCAAAGCTTTCAAGCGGACGGCCTTTATGCTTGCCAAGTAATAGTGATGGTCGAAAAATCACCAACTGGGTAAAACCTAGCGCCATAATAGACTGCTCTGTTTCCGCTTTGACCCGATTGTATAAAAAACGGCTGTCGATATCGGCATTCATTGAGGACAATAAAAAGAAGTTTTCCACGCCTTTCGCACGGCACAATGTGGCAAAATTGACATTATAGTCGTGGTCAACTTTTCGAAACGCTTCATCACTACCTGCTTGTTTTTTGGTGGTACCAAGGCAGCTAAAGGCATCGGTCTTACTATCTGCGCCGACACTGGCAAATATTTCAGCCAAGTTATCAAAATCATTGACCTGATAAAAGCGCATGCTGGCATTGATGTAGCGAGGCGGCCGCCGTGCAATCACAATCAACGTGTCATAAAGCTCACTAAGCTGCTTAACAAGATGCTGTCCGACCAGTCCTGTTGCGCCAATTACAATTGCTTTTCGCTGCATAGCCTATCCATTTATATCATGTTGGGGTGTTTATAATGCTAAAAATGATGTCTTATAGAAATTGTTTGCTTTGGTATCATACCTAAATTAACAACTCGCTAGCGCTATTCTACACAATTTATTGTAAGAGATTTTATCAACGGTTAGGTTTATGGGAATCATTCAGAATTTTAAGTCTAACTTTTGTTATATAATTCACTTGTTAGCGCGATAAACCCTTTAATTAAACCTTTAAGATCGGCTAACATAACTTCTTTTAGCATTAATCATCAAATATATTGTTCTAAGCGCAATAATTTGCTAAGATAACCGGCTTTACACGTCAACGCTGTTTAATTATTCCAAACAGTTCTGGCACGAGCGATGCTCTATTACTATTAGGTGCTTTAATAACAGATAAGTGCCCTCATAATAGACATCGACATCATGTTTGGCGAGAGGCTGCTCGTCACCGATGATTGTTAAACCCATTATTATTGCAATCAACATTCATATTTTTATCTGTCTTTATCAAGGAGATACGCGTGGCTAATACTGCACAAGCTCGTAAACGCGCCCGTCAAAACACCAAACGTCGTCAGAACTCTGCGTCACAACGCTCTATGGTTCGTACTTATCTAAAACGTGTTGATGCGGCTATCGCTGCTAAAGATTATGACGCGGCTACCGAAGCTTACAAAAAAGCGGTACCGGTTCTTGATCGTATGGCTGACAAAGGTATTATTCATAAGAATAAAGCTGCTCGTCGTAAGAGCCGCCTAAACAAAACTATCAAAGGCCTACAAGCTTAAGATTGATTGCGTTTAGACCGCATCGCACTTGATGGTGTGATGACCAAAACCTTGCTACTGGTTTTCATACTGGGGCAAGGTTTTTTTATGCCTATTTAAAAGGTAACCGTTACTATTTAAAAAACATTATAAGGCTAATTAAATACTCCAAAAATAAAGCCTATGTCCATTTTACTTCTGGTGGCAATAGTAATTTGCTTGGATGAAAACCAGCGGCACGGTAGCCCTGTAATAAATCGCTGATTGGACGAATATATACTTGCCCGCGCCAAACGAAATAGGCATTGGCTTGCTCAAAAGGCTTATCATCAAACCACAAAAACACCCCTTCCATCATCTTTGGCCAATCATTCCAATCAATCTCAACCACGTCTAGCATCACTGCCAAAAACGCTGATAGTAACGTATCATGACTGACGGCGAGCATTAAATGCCCATGTTGCGGCTGGTTTTGATAAAAAAGCGATAAAAGATCAAGTCCGCCTTGATAAGCATTTTTCGTGCCTTCAAGATTGCCTTGTAAGAAGCGATTGATAAAGTTTAGCACACCAATTTCTTTAAAAATCGGGTTGGCAATCTCAGGTTCGGTCACCAGACTGCCAGGTTCAACCAGTAGCGATTGATGGGCAATATCACGTCGTAGTCCCGCACCCTCTTGCATCAGCTGCGCGGTATCAATACAGCGACCAATCGGACTTGAGATACTATCAACATCGAGCGAATACGGCAAATGTTCTGCTAGCCAGCGCCCCCAAGACTTTGCCAACACGCGACCTTTTGGCGTTAGCGGCAATTGATAACTGGCAAAACCATTACCATCAGAGCGCTCGCGCAGAGAATGTCTGGTAAATAAAATCAGTCTTTTATCTACCGGCAACAAACCGACCGAAGACATCATACTGTCAGGTAAGTGAGAAGGTGCAGGTGCGTTCGGCCTGAGGTTCGTAGGCTTTTCAGCCGGTGTCGATCGTCCCGATGGGGTATTATTAGGCAATTTACTCATGATAGTAAGCGTAGCAGATTTATTGATGAGAATGAACAAAATATAAGGTCAGTTGCACTATAGCTTATTCCGCTACATATCGATATAAGCGCTTGGTTAACAGGATTTAGCCAATATCCACCACTTTGTTCCAGATGAACGCCAATTCGGTACTGCTCACCTCATTAGGATAAGCACGCGGATTGACTATCACCCGCGTTTTATTAATTTGATAATCAAAGGCTTCATGGGTATGGCCATGTACCCATAGCACAGGTGCCCAGTCCTCATGCATCCAGCTCGATAAATCACTAACAAAGGCGGCATTACTCGGCAAGTTGGCAAATTTCTCAGACACAGATAATGGGCTAATACTATGATGACTCATGACCACCGTTTTTTTACCCAATGCTTGCGCCGTTATCAGCGCTTGCTGTAGCCATTGACGATGTGCAGTATGGATTTGTATCGATACTTCAGGAGAGAACAGCTCGCCACCCGCATAAATTTGCTTATAATCGCGCATAAAACGCCTAGCCGCTGCCATCGTATCGGCATCGGCTTGATATTGATAGTCCGTCCATAACGTACAACCTAGAATCCTTACCTTACCGATGTCAATATACTGACACTGTAAAAAGCGCACGCCCTGCTCTAATTCACTATCATAATTATCCCAAGTGGCAAGCTTTTTATCGAAATGCAGCACATCTTCGCCGAAGTATTCATGATTGCCCGCGATGGTAATCAAAGGTACTTGCAAATGCGCTGCCTGCTCTTGTAGCCATGGCATACCATCATCGCTATTGGCAGTATCTCCCGCTACCAATACCACGTCTGCGTCCGTTTTAGGGATGCGCCCTAGTGGATACGACTGCCGCGCATAACTATCAATATGTAAGTCACTTAAAATCTGTAATTTCATAGGTTTTACTATTATCCAATCAAACTATTTGCAAAAGTCAGCTTTTTCCTCAGCTTACGATTAGCGTGAATTTAACCAGTGTAGCAGCTTTTCGTTAACGAGCAAAAAGTAAAAAAGACAGCGGATTAGGCTGTCTTTTTTTATTATACGGTCGATCTATAGCGCTAAAGACTGTTCAATATCAATTGTAATTTAGCCAAAGGATCAACAGCTTGGGTGATTGAGCGACCAATCACCAAGTAATCAGAACCATCTGCTAACGCTTGCTTCGGTGTACAGATACGTTTTTGATCATCAGCATTGTCGTCTGGCAAGCGAATACCAGGAGTAATCAATTTAAAATCTTCACCACATAATGCTTTAAGTGTTTTTGCTTCTTGTGCTGAGCATACTACCCCATCAAGACCTGCTTGCTTGGTCAATTGTGCCAAACGGCTCACTTGGGCATCTAGGCCGTCGGTGATACCTGTTTGCGTCAGTGCCTGATTGTCCATAGAAGTCAGCACGGTTACGGCGATTAGCAGGGTTTCAAAATTACCGTTCAACAAGCGCTGCTTGGCTAATGACATGGCCTCAAGGCCCGCACTTGCATGCACGTTGACCATCCATACGCCAAGCTCGGCTGCTGCAAGTACCGCTTGTGCCGTGGTATTAGGAATATCGTGAAATTTCAAGTCCAAAAACACGTCAAAATCACGCTGATGTAGCGCTTTAACAATTTCAGGACCACAGCGGGTAAACAGCTCTTTGCCTACTTTTAAGCGACATAACGCTGGGTCTAATTGGTCAGCTAGTGCTAAAGAGGCATCTTTAGTCATATTATCCAGTGCAACGACGACTGGAGAATGGATGGTGTTATTCATAGTTGTGCCACGTTCTATCAGTTTATTAAATGATTATTATTAAATTATTATATAAACGTCTCAATATAAGAATGCTTAGTTAGCACTCAATGCTCACGCTTTTGCTTGGTTAAAGTAGCACCATCGTCTACATCGATAACGCTGCCGTCTTGTACATTGGTCGCTGTCGCGCCGTAAACCGCTTCTTGTACTGATGGTGCGTTTGCCTGACGGTCAATGACGATATTGGCCTGCGTCACCTGCTCTTGCAGATTGGCATTTAGCTTTTGTAACCGTGAGATTTCCCACTTATTTTGTAGCACACGGAAGATAAGCAGCGCGAGTAGCATGCCAATCACAATGCCTAGTATCAAGCACAGAATCAGTAATAAGCCCAAATTCATCGTTGGTGCTTGGGAGAAAAGTAGATTCACCCCAACTTCGGTATTATTGGCCAATACCAAACCGAGCGAATAAGCGAAGCTTAAAAACAGTAATACCAGCAGTAAAATACGCATCAGAGATATCCTTTTATGTTGAATCGTATGAACCGTTTAACAAAGAACGCGACATTCTGACGGCTCTGCTTACCTAACCGTTTGCTACCTTGGCATTGACAGCTTCACGTAGCGCTTTGCCCGGCTTAAAGTGTGGAATGGCTTTTGCAGGTACGGGTACGCTTTCGCCTGTTTTAGGATTGCGCCCCATACGGGCACGGCGATGATGAAGACAAAAACTACCAAAGCCACGCACCTCTACTCGGCCGTCATTGGCTAAGGTATCGGTCATCAAATTTAATATTTCGCGTACTGCATCATCGACGACAGTGTCTGTCATGTTGTCACAATTCGCACTCAGATTACTAATAAATTCGGACTTGTTAATTGCTTGCTGCATTATCACATGGACCTTATTGATTAATGGATAAGATGATATGAAGTAAATGAACCGTTTAGGTCTGTTTAATTTAACTTTCACATCTCGTTACTCAATGTTGCAAATGATAGCGGATATTGGCATAAATAGGAATAAGAGTTTCCTTTTTTACCATAAAACCTTACTAACTTGCCCCATACTCAAATTTAATCACAAAAAAAAGCGACCGGAGTCGCTTTCTTTTTATAGTATAACTATATCAACAAACTACCGCTTACTGCATTTGTTCTTTGATCAAGTCACCAATGGTTTTTGGCTGTGCATCAGAACCGGCAGCAGCAGTCGTACCAGTGCTTCCCAATTCTTTAATCGCTTGACGCTCTTCAGCTTCGTCTTTGGCTTTGATTGACAAGTTGATGTTACGAGTTTTGCGATCAACACTGATGATTTTCGCTTCAACATCATCACCAACAGATAGATGCTTGGTTGCATCTTCAACGCGATCACGTTGAATCTCAGAAGCACGTAAATAAGCTTCTACTTCGTCAGCAAGTTCGATAGTCGCACCTTTCGCGTCTACTTCTTTTACTTTACCATTAACGATAGCACCGCGGTCATTGTTGACTAGGTATTCGTTGAATGGATCAGAGCTTAATTGTTTGATGCCTAAGCTGATACGGTTGGCTTCTGAATCTACAGACAATACCATTGCTTCAACGGTGTCGCCTTTGTTGTAGTTACGGATAGCTTCTTCGCCAGTTTCGTTCCAAGAGATATCAGATAGATGAACAAGACCATCGATACCACCGTCTAGACCAATAAAGATACCGAAATCAGTGATAGATTTAATCGTACCAGTGATTTTATCACCGCGCTCATGTTTCTTATCAAACTCATCCCATGGGTTAGCAAGAGTTTGTTTGATACCTAAGCTGATACGACGACGTTCTTCATCGATATCAAGGATCATCACTTCAACTTCGTCACCCACTTGCACAACTTTTGATGGGTGGATGTTTTTGTTGGTGTGATCCATCTCTGATACGTGGACTAGACCTTCAATGCCTTCAGAGATTTCAGCAAAACAACCATAGTCAGTCAAGTTGGTTACGCGAGCTTTAACAACGCTACCCACTGGGTATGTGCCGCCAACGTTATCCCAAGGATCTGTACCAAGTTGTTTTAGACCTAAGCTTACGCGATTGCGCTCACGATCAAACTTCAATACTTTAACTTTTAGATCTTGACCAACTTCAACCACCTCAGATGGATGCTTGATACGGCGCCACGCCATGTCAGTGATGTGTAGTAGACCATCAATACCACCAAGATCAACGAATGCACCGTAATCAGTTAGGTTCTTAACGATACCTTCGATCTCGATACCTTCTTCAAGCTTGTTCAATAGCTCTTCACGCTCAGCTGAGTTTTCAGCTTCCATAACAGCGCGGCGACTTACCACGACGTTGTTACGTTTTTGATCAAGTTTGATAACTTTAAATTCTAGCTCTTTGCCTTCTAGATGCGTGGTATCACGAATCGGACGGACGTCTACCAATGAACCTGGTAGGAACGCGCGAACTGAACCGATATCAACGGTAAAGCCGCCTTTTACTTTGCTAGAAATAATACCTTTAACGATCTCATCGTTATCAGAGATTTTCTCAAGGAAATTCCAAGTCTCAACGCGTTTGGCTTTTTCGCGTGACAGTAAGGTTTGACCCATACCGTTATCAACCGCTTCAACCACGACGTCGACTGTGTCGCCAACTTCAACTTCAAGTTCGCCTTCTTCGCTTAAAAACTCTTCACGAGCGACGATACCTTCAGATTTAAGACCAGTATCTACTGTGATCCAATCGCTATCGATGGCTACAACAGTACCAGTAATAACCGAGCCACGCTCGATATCAAGACCTGTTTCTTCGATGCTCGCTTCAAATAGTTCAGCAAATGATTCCATTATGTCTACCTTTGTATAGCCGTATCCTGTCCAGCACAGTACGGATCAAATGTATGACTGTATAAAACGAGAATACTGGTTTTATATCTTATGCAGTCATATAAAAAAACGGTTGTTGCTAATAAGCGATTTTTTAGCGAACTCACTAGCAACGACTGTCTTACTTATATTTATACAATTTTATACTAAAACGGAAGCCATAGGAAACCTTTTAGTACTTAAAATGTTGTTTTTATTAACGATTAAAACAAACACCCTTATCTTGACAATGTTTTTTTACCAACTCATAAACCGCGTCAGCGTCTAGGTTTGAGCTATCTAAAACCAGTGCATCTTCAGCCGGTTTTGACGGTGCCGTTGCTCGGTTTTCATCACGCTCATCTCGCGCTTTAATCGTTGCCAGAATCGCGTCAAAGTCGGCCGCCTGCCCAGCTTTTAATAGCTGTGCCACGCGGCGCTCTGCACGAGCGGTAGCGCTTGCGGTCAGATAGACCTTTACATCGGCATCGGGGAAAACTACCGTGCCCATGTCGCGACCATCCGCAACCAATCCTGATTGGGTTGCCATATCTTGCTGCAATTTAAGCAATGCTTGGCGCACCTTTGGATAAACTGCAACTTGTGAAGCATAACCGCCAACGGTTTCATTGCGTACTTGCTCACCAATCTTAGCGCCATTGACAATAATATCCACGCGCCCTGAATCGCTATTAGGCTCAAAAACGATCTGTAAGCTTTGGGTCAATTCTAATAACGCAGTCTCATCAATCGCTTGGTTGGCATCTGCTGTAATCAGACCTGCTTCAAACGCTTTTAAACCAACGATGCGATATAACGCCCCTGAATCAAGCAGCTGATAGCCCAAAGTTTGCGCTAAGCGCCACGTAACCGTGCCTTTACCTGCCCCACTTGGACCATCAATACAGATAACCGGATAGCGCAATGACGGCGTCTCACTATTGTCATTAGTATTAGGTATAAAAGCAGACATAACACTCACTTAATCGTCGGCAGAGCTGACATCGTGGTAAACAAAGAATTTCCCTACGCTATCAAACGCTTGCACGGTAATAGACAGATTCGTAAGCAAATAGGGCGATAGTATAGCAAACATAACTCCCTATCACTAGCAGTGAGACTAATATCTTGTTAATCATTTGAACGGTTTTTTTATCTTTTTTTTCGTTTGGACGCTTGCCGACGTTCACGAAAAAAAGCCTTTAGCATTTGACTGCTATGCTCACGGCACAGACCTTTATACACTTGAATACGATGATTATAAAAAGACTCGGCAGCCAAGTTCATTTGACTACCAACCATACCAGCCCTCGGCTCGCTTGCTGCATAGATAAGTCTATCGACGCGAGCATGAATCAGCGCGCCAATACACATAGTACACGGCTCTAAAGTCACATATAACGTTGTCTGAAGCGGCAAGCGATAGTTGTTTAAACGCGTGCAGGCATCCCTTAACGCGATAATCTCTGCATGCGCGGTTGCGTCATGGCGTCCAATCGGCTCATTAAAACCTTGACCTATAATCTGCTGATTGTGTACCAGTATTGCTCCTACGGGCACTTCTTCACGTGCAGCGCCTTGCTTAGCAAGATTAAGCGCTTGTTGCATCCAGTTGATATCTTCGACTGCCCAAAGTTCATCTGTAGCAAGTTGGTAGTTAATTGCCTGAAATGGCTGCAAGCTTATATTCTGTATATTTTTCATTTACTGTGGCAATTGCCAGTCAATCGGTTTTTGGCCATGTTGTATTAGATAATCATTGGTCTTAGAAAACGGCTTAGAACCAAAAAACCCGCCGCGGTTGGCAGCCAACGGCGATGGATGTACAGCGGTCAGAATCAAATGTTTATCGGTATTGATATATTTGCCTTTTTTCTGCGCTTTACTGCCCCACAATATAAATACCGTATGCTCTGTTTGTTCATTGACCACGTCAATCACGGCGTCGGTAAACTGCTCCCAACCTTTATTTTGATGGCTGTTTGGCGTGCCTTCTTGTACCGTAAGCGAGCTGTTTAATAACAACACGCCTTGCTGCGCCCAATAAGTCAGATCGCCATGTTTTGAAGGAGCGATTCCGATGTCACTCGCCATCTCTTTTAGCACATTATTTAAAGACGGCGGTTTTGGTATGGCTTTTGGTACTGAAAACGATAAACCCATCGCTTGCCCTGGACCATGATAAGGGTCTTGACCCAGTATCACCACCTTCACCTGTGATAATGGCGTTAGATTTAACGCATTAAACATTAAGGGCGCTGGCGGATAAATACTATCATCTGATTGATAAGCTTCTTTTAAAAAAGCGCGCAAGTTATCCATATTATCAGAGGTCAATTCTTCTGCTAAGGCTTGTTTCCAGTCGTCCGGTAAGCGCACATTGTCCAAAATCGCTTGTTTTTGGGCCTCGGTTTTCGTAGATTTTTCATCAAACAATTCCATGATAGGTCCTTTTTTATTTTTTATAGGAGGATAAGAAATACGATTATTCAATAAATTATAGCAATAAAAAAACGGCTACCATTGTAACCGTTTTTATAACACCGTAACCGTTGTTATTATATCAATAGCAAAAACTTAGCTAGCTAGTGACTCAGAATCTGGATGCGGCTCATGGGTTTCAACGACCGTTAAGATAATACGACTGTCGGCTGAACCTTTATCCGAAGATTTACCGCTAGTTTTATCAAGCTTAACCGTATCACCGTCTTGCTCATTGGCTTCTTTTGGTTCTAAGCTTAGATGGACTACCCCACCGTTTACCAAGTCGCCAAACAAAATCATACTCGCGAGTGGCTTTTTGATCTCGTCTTGAATAAGGCGCTGCATAGGACGCGCACCCATGAGGCGATCATAGCCTTTCTCCGCCAAGTAATCACGGACTTCATCGTCAATCTCGAGCGTCACTTGCTTGTCATCGAGCTGTACTTGTAGCTCAACCAAGAACTTATCGACCACAGAGACGACGACCGACGTATCTAACGCGTTGAACTGAATAATCGCATCCAAACGGTTACGGAATTCAGGGGTAAAGACGCGTTTGAGTGCTTCGGTATTGTCGCGGCTGTGATCTTGCTGAGTAAAGCCCATCGAAGAGCGGCTGATACTTTCAGCGCCGACGTTAGTGGTCATAATGACGATCACTTGCTTAAAGATAGCCACGCGGCCGTTGTTATCAGTCAACGTACCGTGGTCCATCACTTGTAATAACAAGTTAAAGACATCAGGGTGTGCTTTTTCGATTTCATCAAGTAACAACACGCAATGTGGATGCTGATTGATTTTTTCAGTCAGCAAACCGCCTTGGTCATAACCAACATAACCGGGAGGCGCACCAATCAAACGTGACGCCGTATGCGCTTCCATGTACTCTGACATATCAAAGCGGACCAGCTCTACACCTAACAAATTAGCCAGTTGACGTGATACTTCTGTTTTACCAACCCCGGTTGGACCAGCAAACATAAATGAGCCAATTGGTTTGTCTGGTGCTTTTAGACCGGCACGCGACAGTTTAATGGCATCTGCCAAGGTTTCAATCGCTTCATCTTGACCAAATACTAAGTGTTTAAGATCACGATCTAAATGCTCAAGAATGCTCTTATCATCACTTGATACGGATTTGGGCGGAATACGCGCAAGCTTAGCAATGATGGCTTCGATATCAGCAACATCGATTTTTATCGGTGCGCGTTTGCCTTTAGATTTTTCAGACCCGCTCGCACGATCATTGGCTTTTGCCGTATCTGCTTCCTCTTGCATTTCATTGGAAGTGCTTGTTGTATCAAAGCTGTCATCGTCAGCATCACCCCCAAGACCTTCTTCATCGGCATCGATTTGCGCATCAAAGTCTTGTTCTAAATTGGCAATAAAGCTTTCTTCAGCGTCAATATCGTCTAGATCCGCGACGATACCTAAACGCTTATAAGCACCGGCTTCATCAATAACATCGATGGCTTTATCGGGTAAAAAGCGCTCGTGAATGTGTTTCGCCGATAATTGCACAGCAGTTACCAAGGCTTCGTCGGTATATTCGACGTTATGAAACTCTTCATAACGCGGTTTCAACCCACGTAAAATATCGATACTGTCATCGACACTTGGCTCTTTAACATCAATTTTTTGAAAACGACGTGACAAGGCATGGTCTTTTTCAAACACCTGACGATATTCAGTAAAGGTTGTTGAACCAATACAGCGCAGCTCACCATTGGCAAGCGCTGGTTTGATTAAGTTTGAGACGTCCATATTGCTACTCATTGACGAGCCTGCGCCAATAATCATATGAATCTCATCGATAAACAAAATCGCATTGGGTTTTTTCTTTAACGCATCAAGTAGTGATTTCATCCGTTTTTCAAAATCGCCGCGGTACTTAGTACCAGCGATTAATGAGCCAATATCTAGACTATAAATCACGCAGCCATTTAAAGGTTTTGGTGCTTTATCATTGATAATCAGCCACGCCAACCCTTCAGCAATAGAGGTTTTACCAACGCCTGGCTCACCGACCAATAGTGGGTTATTTTTACGGCGACGGCATAATACTTGAGCGGCGCGCTCAATCTCAGGACCACGACCGATTAGTGGGTCAGTTTTACCTTCAGCAGCGCGCTGGTTTAAGTTGGTTGCAAATTCAACCAAAGGATCTTTACTGGTTTTTTCTGACGCACTACGGCGCTCACCAGTCATTGAAGCACGTGGCTCAGATGGCTCGTCTTTGTCTTGACCATGTGATAAATACTGGGTCAGCTCAAGGCGGCTGATGCCCTGCTTTTTAAGCAAATAAACGGCATAAGTATCATGCTCTGAAAACATCGATACCAAAATATCAGAACCTTCAACTAAACGCCCGCCACCAATAGACTGCACGTGGAAAATAGCACGCTGCAAAATGCGGTCAAAGCTCTGGGTGGGTTGTGGTGATTGTTCAGAATCTGCGTCCACGGTTGGCGTATGCTTATTGATATAAGCTTCTAGCTCACTACGCAACGTTGAGACATTGGCATTGCAAGCAGTCAACGTATTGGCAGCATTGGTATTTTCCAATAACGCCAATAGGAGATGTTCAACAGTGAGATACTCATGCGATTTTTGGCGCGCAAGTGTCATTGCTAAACGCAAAGAAACTTCAAGATGACGACTTAACATAAGGACTTCCTACGGTTGTACCTATCTTATTATTGATAGCTTTATGAATGAGTTAGTAACTAAATCAGGGCGATAGATGGATTGTTCAAGGGCAATGTTGAGTTTATTAACAGACATTACTGAATGATGTCTTCCATGGCTTGAATACTATTTGCGTCTTACCTTTATCTCAACATGATACTTAACCATAGTCAATCTTTTAACGCTGACTAAAATGTATCGAAGTGTCCACTAGACCTTTATTGCGCAGTATTTATTGTGCAGTATTAAAGCGACAAATAGGCAAAAAACACTTCGAGCGTAAGTTTTCGAAAGTAACGGTTGAATTTAACAGAGATAAAAGGTGCTAAAACGATATGAAAAAATGTGGGGTTTAATACGATTAAGTGTACAAGGGTATACTTTAATATATGGGTGATATGAAAAAAAAATCAAGCAGAAAATGCAAAGCTAGGAAGATTAATAAAAGAGAATTAAAGGAGTGACAATAAATTTAAAAAGGCAGGAATCAAGTAGACAAATAGATTAGAGCAAACCATTGGCTAATACATCAGGTTTGCTCTACGGCAGAGTTCTTATAATAAATAAAAAGGTAAGAAATAAAAAGGTAAGAAATAGAGAAGTGAGTAAAATCAACCGAAATTAGAGAAAACTTAAGACAAAATAGGCTAAAAAATTATTCACCCTGATGCGGCTCGATTTGAGTCAATAAAGGATAACCTTCACGGTGCGCCAAGCTATTGACTTTTTTGGCTTTGGTTTCAGCGATGTCTTTTGGATAAATGCCTGCAATACCCTTGCTGCTATTGTGAATGGTCAGCATAATTTCAACTGCTGTATCCATACTATGACGAAACTCTGATTGCAGCACATAGACGACAAACTCCATCGGCGTGTAGTTATCGTTATACATGACCACTGCATACATCGGCGGTTTTGCTACTTCTGGCTCAGCGACCAATACATCGGCTTGCGGTGAAGTTTCGCCCTCGGTATCACCATCTTGCGCTAGACGCAGCGGCGTATTTGGGAAATGCCAATCGGCAACGGTTGGCGTTGAATGTAATATCGGTTGTTTTATCATAATTAGCGTACAAATTAATAGCGATGCTGTAACAGCATAAAGAGGATTAAAAAGAGTAGCAGACCTGTCTAGCTATCACTTAGCATATGACAAGAAAGTATTAATACATTAAAAATCTAAAATTCAATAAAATAAAGTTCAATAAAATATCAAAAACTTAAGGTTCAATGGGGCTTTCATCAACTTCTGGCAAATCTAAAAGTGACAACGGCATGCTATCAACCTTATCACCAAGCTTCCAGTCGTATAATTGCTCCAATTCTTGTCCGCCTGCGCTTAAGCTTAATTTCACTTGCAAAGGTTTAAAGCCTGTTGGCATCATAAAGCGGCCGCGGATTCGCGTTATGCCATCGATAGTATAACTTGCCGGCTCAAGCGGCACTTCTACAAAGTTATTATCATTCAACAAGGTTAAAGTAGGTTTTAAGCGCTTAGCTTTGCCGTCGCTGGCAAGCATTGCCACATCAAAGCCGTACTCAAAAGCGTTTTCAGGCAAAGGTTTGATTTTCGCCCCAAGTATTTGTAAAGGCATACCGCCATTTTCACTAACAAGCTCAGCATATATCTCATTAAGTTGGGCTAATTGTTTATTTTCAACCGTCAATTCCTGTTGATTTTCACGTAGCTCTTTTAAATTTGCCAAACTTATTTCTAACTCTTGCTTAGCGGTTGCCGCTTCATTAGTGGCAATTTTGCTGCTAAGGCGTAAATCTTTCAGCTCTTGCGTGGCTTCTTTACTGGTAATCACCGCTTGCTGAGTTTCTGCCTGCATCGAATAATAGCCGCGCTGATAGCCAAGTTTATGACCAAATGCGAGTCCAACTCCAGCGGTCACCAATACCGTCACTACGAATAATGCCAATACTAAGGTAGAAGCGCCTCGTTGCTTATTACTAATAAGCGAGTTGCTAATAATAGGGCTATTTATCAGCGCATGACTCTGTTGGTAATGAGAATAAGAGAGATGCGCATCGTGCCCCATATCATAGGAAACAGAGTCTTGGCACGATACTCGTGCAGGCTGTTGGCAAAGGCGTGGTGCACTCTTCAAACGCATTTAGACGATATCTCTTAACAGTAAAGGCAGGTTATTATAGCGGAATTTATAATCAATACCTAGCACCATAAATATGAGGGATTTGTTAATAGCTAGACATCTGTTAAGGAACGATAGGGGCAAAGTCTAAGCCCATCGATTCATCGAAACCAAACATCACATTCATATTTTGTACGGCCTGTCCAGCAGCACCTTTCACCAAATTGTCTTGCACGACAATCACCGTCAGCTCAGCACGCGCATTGTCTTGGTGAATACCAATACGCAAACGATTACTGGCTCGCACGCTGCGTGTATCAGGATAAAGCCCCTTTGGCATCACATCGACAAACGGCTCTGCCGCATAGCTTGTCTCAAATACTTGCTGCCAATCGATAGCAGTGCCTGCTTCGGTAAGCTCTAAATGAATAGAGCTCAGCATGCCGCGTATCATTGGTACCAGATGCGGTAAAAAACGGATACGATGGTCAAACTGGCTCTCTAACAATTGAGCAACGCCCTGCTCAATCTCTGGTAAATGCCGATGACCTTCAACGCTATAAGCTTTGAAATTATCGGTGGTTTCCGCATAGTTAAGCGCAAGCTTCGCTTGCCGACCCGCGCCCGAAACGCCAGATTTTGCATCGATAACGATACGTGACTCAACCAGCCTTTCGGCTTGCTGATTTTGCGCATCGATAATAGGTTTTAAGCCCAAAATAGCGGTGGTTGGATAGCAGCCAGGGTTACCGACAACTAACGCATTGGCCAATTTTTCTCGATTGATTTCAGGTAAGCCATAAACGGCGGTCTTTAACAATTCAGAACAGGCATGCGCTTGCTGATACCAATGCTCAAAATCTGCTAATGACTGCAAGCGAAAATCGGCGGCCAAATCAATGACCTTTACACCCGCTGCCGTTAATGCCTCTGCTTGCTTCATTGCCACGCCATGTGGGGTCGCAAAGAATACCACATCGCATTTTTGCAAGGTCGCTAGCGTCTCATCACCTAAATCGCTAAAAACTATATCGGAGATACCGCGTAAGCTTGGGAATATCTCATCAGCGCGGGTGCCAGCTTCGCTACGTGAGGTTAGCAAATCAATAGACACTTCAGGATGGGCAGATAATAAGCGAATCAGCTCAATACCTGTATAGCCTGTGCCGCCGACAATCGCTGCTGAAATCATAAGATATTCCTTTTTCTTTTAATGCGTAAATATTTAGATAGAGATAAGCTCTACATCAAAGTTAAACCTTGTTGCTTCTAAATATAAGCGCTATTACTAGCGCTTTTAAACGTTCATTTTTTAATAATTAACGATATTAAATTTTATAACTTAAATTTTATAATCATGTACCGCATCGATAAAGACTTTGGCATTATCAGGATTGACCCACTGGGTAATACCGTGACCTAAGTTTGCCACATAGCCGGTTTTTTCGCCACTGGCGTAAGCGCTATCGAGCATCGCGTTGACTTCAGCACGGATAGTTGCAGGCGAGCCGTACAAGGTTGCGGGGTCTAAATTACCCTGAATGGCTTTGCTACTTTGTAGTTTTTTATGTTGCTTGGTCAATTGGCGCTGACTTTCTGTCAATACTTGACGGGCGCGATCAATAGGCATTGTCCAGTCTAAACCTAGCGCATCGGCCTCACTATCCGCTTGCACATCGAGCCACAATCCACCGCCTTTGGTAAATAGTACGACTGGGATTTCTGGATGACGTACCTTTAGCTCAGCGACAATACGCTTATTATAGGCATGCGAGAAATTCACAAACTGACGATGACCAAGCGCCCCGCCCCAGCTATCAAATATCTGCAAAATTTGTGCGCCAGCAACCACTTGCGCATCCAAATAATCAATCACTGACGTTGCCAATTTATCTAATAATTGATGTAAAAACTCCGGATTGCTATATAAGAAACCCTTGGTATAGCGATAATCTTTTGAGCTGCCGCCTTCAATCATATAAGTCGCTAGCGTCCAAGGGCTACCCGAAAAGCCGAATAACGGCACTTGTCCGTTTAGTGCTTTACGAATGCTCGTCACCGCGCGCATGACATAATCAAGCGAGTCATTCATATCGAGTACCGGCAATCTGTCTAAATCCGCTTGCGTACGAATCGGATGCTTAAACTTCGGACCCTCGCCCGTTTCAAAATACAGTCCTAGCCCCATGGCATCAGGAATGGTCAAAATATCACTAAATAAAATTGCGGCGTCCAAGTCATAACGGCGCAGCGGCTGCAAAGTGACTTCGGTCGCACGCGCCGTATCTTTACATAGGCTCATAAAATCACCGGCTTCGGCACGGGTGGCTTTATATTCTGGTAAATAACGGCCGGCTTGGCGCATCATCCATACGGGCGTGGTATCTATGGGCTCAAAGCGGAGTGCTCGTAGCAATCTATCGTTTTTTAAAGGCGCAAAGTTCTGCTCAAGCGCATGGTTACTGTCTGAAGCACTCATGTACAACTCTCCAAAACAGCCCTATATTCAATAAAATAAATAACAGGGCAAGATAAAATAAGTGAAAGAAAAGATTAATAAACGCTTATAACGCATAGATAGCGGCATTTAATCCTAAAAAGCTTCATAATGATTTGATATCAGCTTCTTTATATTAAATACCATTTACTATTAAGCTTTGAGAACACCTACCGATTAAAGGGGTATAACTACACGGTTAACGCTAAATTGTCGCGATGTACCATGACCACACGCTCTTCCTTGTTACCAAGGATTCTATCAAACTGCTCTGTACGCTCGCGAGCCACGCGGCAAGCGTCACGCGATGAGAAGTTCACTTGACCAACAGCGATACGCTCGCCCGTGTCTTGATTGACAATCTCTACCACATCACCTTCATCAAAATCACCGCGAACCTCGACGACGCCAACTGGCAATAAGCTCTTGTGATGTTCGACAACCGCTTTTGCAGCCCCAGCGTCTACAATGAGCGTGCCTGACATGCGCAAATGCGCCGCTAGCCACTGTTTACGAGCAATGATTTTATCGGCATCATTAGTAGTCAATAACGTACCGACCGCTTCGCCAGAAACCACACGCGTAATCACATCGTCGATAGCGCCACTGACAATAACCGTTGGACAGCCGCCCATGGCAGCTAAGCGTCCAGCACGGATTTTAGTCAGCATACCACCGCGACCAAGTTTACCGCCATCGCCAGCGATATCAAATAAGTAATCGGCCATCGCGCGCTCTTGACGAATCATTTTGGCATTCGGATTGTTACGCGGATTATCAGTAAAAACGCCTTCTTGATCGGTCAAAATAATGTATAAATCGGCATTGACCATCGCCGCCGCCATCGCGCCTAAGGTGTCATTATCGCCGAATTTAATCTCATCAATGGTAATGGTATCGTTTTCATTGATTACGGGCAGCACACGCCATTCTAATAACTGCGTCAATGCTCCCGTGGTATTTAAATAGCGACTACGATTAGACAAATCATCATGAGTTAATAATAGCTGCGAGCTTTGAATACCATGCTGAATCAATGCTGACCACCAGGTTTCAATCAAGCCCATCTGTCCGATGGACGCACAAGCTTGTAGCGCCGCCAGTTTCCTTGGGCGCTCGTCCAGATTCATCCGCACCACGCCTTCAGCAACCGCACCTGACGACACTAGCAATACTTCCACACCTTGCTTATGCAGTTTGGCAATCTGCTTTGCCCATTCGTAAATGGCAGTTCGATCAAGCCCTCGTCCATTATTGGTTAATAGCGATGAGCCAATCTTGACAATAACGCGCCGAATATCAAAGTTGCGAGCTTGCTTAACAAACCTTGCTTCTTCTGTCGTGTTCTCTATGTCAACTGCCATATAAACTCCTGTTGCTAGGGTAAATGAATTACGTGAATAATATTAGAACTGTACGCACACCTATTTAAAAAACGAAACATTAACTTTTGCCAATTTAACCTTAGATATATTAAGGAACGTATACCACTTCGACGCCATCGTCGAAATCGTCATCGTCGTCTAAATTGGTACCTTCACGCGCTGCTTTACGAGCCGCACGATAGGCTTCACGCTGCGCTTCGGTATTCAAACGAACTTCTGCTTCTAAGCGCTCAAAACGCTCTTTTTGGGCTTCAGCAAAAATCGGATCTTCGAGTTCACGCTCACGCTCGCGCTCGATCTCATTCATCAAATGGTACTTAATCGCATCAACGCCTTCGCCGGTCAAGGTTGCGGTACGAAATACCATACCTGTCCAACCAAGCTCAGCCACAATATGGGTACAAAGCTCGTTTAAGTCTTCTTCGGCAACCTGATCAATTTTATTTAGCACCAAAATCTGTGGCAAATTGGCCAATTCAGGTGAAAAACGCTCAAGCTCATTTAAAATCACGCGCGCGTTTTCTACTGGGTCGCTGCCATCGATCGGTTTTACATCAACCAAGTGTAACAGACGGCGTGTACGAGCGACATGCTTTAAAAAACGAATGCCAAGTCCTGCGCCTTCTGACGCGCCTTCGATTAAACCCGGAATATCTGCCATCACAAATGAGCGGTGACGACCGATATCAACCACGCCTAAGTTTGGCACTAAGGTGGTAAAGGGATAATCGGCAACCTTAGGTTTGGCGGCAGATACCTGACGGATAAAGGTTGATTTACCCGCGTTAGGTAAACCAATCAGACCAACGTCAGCGACTACTTTTAGCTCAAACTTCAGCACCTTTAATTCGCCTTCAAAACCTGAAGTGGCTTTGCGCGGTGCTTGGTTGGTCGAGCTTTTAAAATGGGTATTACCCAGACCGCCGTCGCCGCCTTTGGCAATCAGTAGCGTTTGACCAATTTCAATCAAATCGCCTAATACTTCGTCGGTTTCGGTATCAACCACGGTCGTACCAATTGGAACTGGCAAATAAATATCGTCAGAGCCTTTACCTGAACAGTTCTTACTATGACCGTTTTCACCGCGCATGGCGTCATAACGACGGGTATAACGGTAGTCAACTAAGGTGTTGGTATTGTCATCGGCAATGACATAGACATCGCCGCCCTTACCGCCATCACCACCGTCAGGGCCACCACGTGGGACATACTTTTCTCGGCGAAAACTGGCGATTCCGTTACCACCGTCACCTGCTTTTACCGTTACGACGGCTTCATCAATAAATCGCATCTTTCGTTCCTTTATTTACCATCTCGTTTATCAACTTACAGTCAGCGACTGTATTTTAGATGGTAGCTATATGTTTGGTAGTTATGAATAACTTAAAAAAATATAAAATCTTCTTTAAAACGGCATTTACTAAAATGTCATACCACGCTTAGCATTTAGCATGACAACAACACCCGATAACCATTCGGACTATCGGGTGTTTGAATACTGCCGTTAATAATTTACACCGATTTATCTAGGATAAAACTTACTTTCGTCCCGCTATTTTGCCTTAGCATTTTATCTAAATACAAACGGCTAAGATAGCAGCTGTGCAAATTTTTACGCTGGAATTTGCGCATAGCTGATGCCAGCCATTTGCGTGGCCAAACGTAACACCTGCGTGCTATAGCCAACTTCGTTATCGTACCAAATATAAACGATAGCATGATTGTCTGTCAAAATCGTCGCTTGCGCATCGACGATACCGACATGCGTATCACCAACAAAATCAGTTGATACCGCTTCGGTAGAATCTGTATAAGCAATCTGAGTTTGCCACTGACTGCTATTAGACACTTTACGCATGAACTCATTTAACGCCTCGGCACTGGCTGGCGCCGTTTTAAGGTTTAAGTTCAAAATCGCTAAGCTGACGTTTGGCGTTGGTACACGAATCGCATTACCCGTCAATTTACCGCTAAGCTCTGGTAGGGCTTTACCGACCGCTTTTGCCGCGCCAGTACTGGTGATAACCATATTCAATACCGCGCTGCGGCCACGGCGATCAGCTTTATGATAATTATCAATTAAGTTTTGATCGTTGGTGAACGAGTGAATAGTTTCTACGTGACCGTTTTCGATACCGTATTCATCATTTAAGACTTTGAGCGTTGGGGTAATCGCGTTGGTGGTACAGCTCGCTGCACTGACGATAGTGTCATCGCCGACCGTATCGTTATTGACGCCATAAACGACGTTTTTAATATCACCACCAGCTGGTGCTGTTAATAATACTTTTTTCACACCAGTCGATTGTAAATGCTTGCCAAGACCGTCTTCATCTTTCCAAATACCAGTATTATCGATGACCAATGCATCGTTGATACCATAAGCCGTATAGTCAATCTCGCTTGGGTCTTTGGCATAAATAACTTGTACAAAGCGGCCATTGATAATCAAACCATTGTTTTCATCATCGACAACGACGCCACCAGCGAAGCTACCATGGATTGAATCACGCTCAAGCAATGAAGCACGCTTAGCCAGATCGCCCGCTGCTGCTGGACGCACCACAATGGCTTTTAGCTGTAAGCCTTTAGCGCTTGACGCTTGTGACAATAAAAGACGCGTTAAGATACGACCAATACGGCCAAAACCGTATAGCACCACATCCGTTGCGCCATTGCTTGCAGCGTTATTGTTGTTAACAGACTCTAATGCCGCTTGTAAATCACTGTCATTAGCAATCAATTGACCAACATCGATACGCGCCGCTTGGATGTCTTTATTCTCTGCAAGCGTTTTAACCATCGCTAAAGTATCCGCGACAGCGATAGGTTTAGCACCTTTATCACGCAGCGCGACTTTTTGATGCAATGCCAGTATTTGACCCACAGAGGTTGTATCTAGCGTATCACCAAACAATGTCACTTGCACATCTTGCTCATTATAAAGCTTATTTAATAAGCCCATAAGCTCGATGGCTTGTTGCTCTTGTTGGTTATAATTGCTCAAATGGTCTTGATGTAATTGGCGTAAGGTATCAGCGTTGCTCACGAGAAACATCCTTTTGGTCAGTAATTAGGTAGCAGAAAAGTAGGAAGAAATATAAATAGATAGGTCATCATTGTTTAAATAACGATATTAAAACGGTCATGCTCGACTTTGGCGGTAGTGATTGGCAATAGTAACTATCACTAACTAGCTAGCGTTACAGTCTTTATCGTAACCGTCTTTAGATAAGGTAGATTCTAGCCTAAAACGCCCTATTTTGCTAGTGATAACCGAATTTGACGTACTTATCGCGTTTTTCATAGCTTTATAAGTTACTGCATAAAAATAAAGGCAGCTTGCGCTGCTGCTCTATTATCAATTAACGATAAATCAAACAAAAATATGATAATTATAAAATACTTATATGGTTATGCCATGTATGGTTATGAAAAACTTAAGGAACCAACTTTACCGTCTGATTGGTCTGCAGGGTAAGTTTAAATTCTTTTAAATCGTAGCCCTGCTTTTGGGCAATTTGGCGATATTTTGCATAGGTCTCTTGGCTAACATTCGGCGAACGAGCCAGTAACCACAGATAATCTTTATCTGGCGTGCCAACCAATGCCGTTTTGTAATCTGCATCACGAGCAAGTACCCAATAATCGGCGCGGCCAACAGGCAACCAGCGAATCCACGACGGTAAAAAAGTAACCTTTAATTTACTACCCGAAGCATCAGCAGGTTTAGCTAAGCCTTCTGCGGTAATGGCTGAACCATCTTGCGCTTTACATTGATTAAACACCTTAATGCCTGAACCGTCAGTTTTTTCAATATAAGTCGCCGTCACATCACTGGCACAGTTGCGCTGGAAATACATCGGTAAACGACCTATCTCATACCAAGTGCCGGCATATTTTTTGAGATCAACGCTATCAACTGTGGTTGGTACGCTAGCAGATTTATGGATAATTGCATTTGGCTTAATGGATAACGTCTCTGTGACGGTTTTAGCCGTTGTTGCGTTCGCTGTCACCCCAGCTTTAGCCGCGGTATTGACAGGCGGTGTTGCCGCATAGGCTGAGAACGCAGCCAATGGGATAATAATTGCTAGAGCAATACCTGTATGCTTGATAAGTCCATTCATAAATATACGCTCTGGTATTGTTGGTAAACCCATATCTTCATTGCCGTCGTCTGTATCAACAGTTTCAGCAGTAATAGACTTATTGGATTTAGTATTACCATTTAAGCTTTTCGCTGAGATGTCTACAGCAGCATCAATATTGATATCGGTAGTATTGATATCAGTAGTTTTTTGCACTTTCTTATAAGCAGGCGCTTTTTTGTATCCGCCGCCATTTTGAAAACTATTGCTTTGCAAATCTTGAGTGCTTTTAAAACTTGTATTATGGTTATTTTGATCGTGATTGCTGCTATCAATCAATACAGACTTTGCGGCTTTAGGCGCGTTTTGTCCACTCTTTTTATAGACAAATTCATTATCTGTTGCTGATGCCTTTAGGGTGACATCGCCTACTGGCATATCGTTCGCGCTATCATTGTGATAGCTAGCATCATTGCTGGCATCACTCGATTGTGACGTATTATCTGTCTTGCGATAACCTTTTTTTAAATAGTTTTTATCAAGATAATGCTGACTTGATTTAGTCTGCTGTGATTGAGAACCAGCTGCCTGCGAATCAGGCCATGCTGACTTAGGTAACTTATTGGTTTTCATAGGAGTACCATTTATTAATAGTGTTAGTTAAAATTTTTCATTTATCAAATTTTATAGCGATTAACTCAGTATAAATAATGCTCAACAATTACTTTAAATACAAAAGACAGATGAGTGAAAATTAAATACTGGATTACTTATATTTACTATACCTTTCAGTGGCGCTGTGATGAATAAAATCACGATAGATAAGAAGTGGGTGGATAGCAATTGGTTAAATAGCAAGTGATTGGATAAAAAGTTGCTAGATGAATTGCCCTTAACAAACTGATTCTGCGCCCTTTGGTAATTTGCAGGTTTATAGTAATGGCAAAGGGCTAAGCAAAACAGTGTAGCAATGTAGGAAAACGCAACGGTTTGTAAGTAATTCTGTATTTACGCCATACAAGCAATACATGGTTACCTTGTGTAAAAATAGATTTAAAATCAGTGGTTTGCCCCCATTAAACCTCACTCTTGTATGGCCTTACATTTGCTTTCAGTTTTTGATTTACCTTTCATATTTTGGTTAATTATTGGCCTAAAATATACTCTCAAATACTATAAAGACCATGTTAAAAATTACCGTAAAAACTGACTAATGCCAGCAACAGCAATGCCGCCATACTGCTCTGCTTGAGCCCTCATTGCTGGCGATAAACCACCTAAGCCAATCACTGGTATATCGGCTAATTCTGCTAATATCGACCACGCTTGCCAGCCAAGTGGCTCGACATCAGGATGGGTTTGGGTTGCTAAAACTGGCGATAGAAAAATACCGATAACGGGTGATAATTGTTGCTCTAAACGTCTATGCGCCAACTTATTAGCGGCAGCGACACTTTCGACGTCATGACAACTTACAATCAGTGGATAGTTTAATAAACCGTCGTGAATTGCATTTTTGCTTTGGTGAACATCGTTATTAATATCGCTTAAGCCGCGTATAAGCTGCGTCTGGGTTAACTGCTTTGCGACGATTTGATGGTTTATAGCTTGCTTATGTGCTTGGTCGCTTTCAAATTCAGCTGGTACAATCGCCTGTATATCTGCACGCAAGCGTAATAACTGCGCTATATTATTATCTGCATCCATGGCTTTTGGACGGACATAAACCCAAGCATCATGCGCCAAATGCGCTGCATGAAACTGTAGCCAAGTTGCTGCTGGATCAGCCGCGTCGTTAAAGTGTGCCAATGGATAAGTAATTGCTATCTGTTGTGGTAAGCGCAACCATGCAAGAATGGTTTTATTAGCGGCTGGCAGTTGATAATCTCCTGCCAATAACTTCGATTTATCCACCCAAGTTAATGCTTGACCCTCCAATCCCTGCTGGCAATGTCTATGCTGTTCATACTGCTGCGCACTTAGTGCTACCTTGTAAACCTGCAAACATACCTGCTTATCACCATAGTCATGATGCAGCCGACCGAGTTTCACCGCAGTATTATTTGCGACATCAATGCCCGTCTCTTCAGCCACTTCGCGTATCAGCGCTTGCTGAGCGGTTTCATTAGCATCTATCTTGCCGCCTACAAACTCATAACGATTACCTTGATGCTGCGATGCATTTCTGAAGCCGAGCAAATACTGATGCTGATAATAAATGACCGCCACCGCAACATTGACGATTTTTAGCGGTTTATGGGCACTTGCCTCATTTTTAGCGAACAAATTTTTGCTTGAATCCTCTACATGACTGCGCATCTATTGCCCTTTATAATGGTACGATTGTTTTGACTTATAGCGTTTGTAAATGCTGCTTTATATAAGTTTACATAATAACTGTGATTTATTTTATCAAATAGCTTGCAAAAGCCTTCAATGTAAATGATAATTATTATCGTTAATAACTTACTTTACCCCACTGCCTTATCTTTAATTATTTTATCAAAAGGAATTTACTATGAGCATGGTCATCTCTCGTTATTTAAACTGTCGCGAAAACCGCTTGCCTACGCTGCAATCACAGCACCTATTTGCGCTAACCAAAGAAGTGCGTATCGAGCACGAAGGCGAAGAATATCGCTTACGCTTAACGCGCAATAACCGCTTAATTTTGACCAAATAAATCAACTGCTCACCGCATAAAAAAACGCCTTTTGATAAAGGCGTTTTTTATTGCATTAAATGAACCACTAACAAGCGACTTAAAAATCGACAGTATAGTAAAGCTATTAAAAGCTTAAGTGCTTAGAACTGCCAACTATAAACCACATCGACCGCGTTTTCCGCCGCTGAAGTTGCTTCGACATAAATGCGGCGCGTTAGCTGATAACGGATAGATAGGCTATTTTGTGCATTAAACACCCCGACTCCGTAGCGAATATACAAATCAGGGGTCACATAACCAGTAACGTTGACGTTGGTGTCATCACTACTGCCTGATGCATCAACGGTTAGGCTTTGGAAGCCAAACGCTTGACCTATCTGATTGGTCAGATTGCGCGTGCCACTCAGCCCAAAGCTTAGTCCCGCCGCCGCAAGGTTATTAGTCACCTGCGATTTAAAGCCTTGCTCACTGATTTGCGTCGCGCTCTTATTATTAATACGGCCCGTTATCAAGGCATTCATCGCTTGCTGCTGGGTTAAGCCAGCATTGTTAAAGACGATAATATTTGGATTTTCTGTATTGCCTTTAACGCGTACGCCGACGGTCTTACCGCTGATGGTTTTAACCGCCTCAATGCTCAGATTTGGTTTCATCACGTCGCCATTAAAACGCACCTGACCGTAATTCAGCTCTAAGCTCTGACCAAAAATATTGACATTGGTACGGCGAGAAACCTGCACGACGCCTTTGGCGCGCATAACGCCTGTGCCATTTTGGGTGACATTAATCGCCCCTGCTAACGGAATCACTGCACCAAAACCGCGGAAATTGATGTCATCGCCCAAGTCAATACCGATGTCGGCATTGATTGACCAAGGTTTTGAAATCGCTAAAACCTCATCAATATTACCAATCAAACGGCGATCAAGCACTACCGCATCTTCGGTTTGGGTAATGATATCTTCACTGGCTTCTGGTGGACGAATGGTCGCTGACGGCACACTGACCGCGCCAGTAATATTGACATAACGGTCACCCGGACGCACGATAATGTCGATATCAGGGTTAATCTCAGCCAACAATAATGGCGGCTGAGTCAATACCAAACGCTCGCCAATGATGCTGAGCTTAGCTTGCAGTTTTTGTTGCCAATTTACCGTACCAGTCAGCTTGCCCGTACCGGTACCACTATTAAAAGTGCCGTCGATATTCGCCTGCGTACCACGAATTTTGGCATCGACATTGACTTTTCTTAAGTTGATAGGTAAATCTAGCATCGCAATACGGCCATCTGCCAATTTCACATCGCCATAAAACTGCGGTTTATCGAGCGTCCCACCCAAACCACCTGCCATAGTAATATTGCCTTCGAGCACGCGCATACCGGGGAAGAAAGGCTTAAATACTGCTAAATTCAACTCATTGAGCACCAGCGCACCCGAGATAGGTTTCGGTGTTTTATAAGGGTCAACGATGACCTCAGCATAGCCACGCGCACCGCGACCAGTATTGATATCCGTGCGCAGTTTGATGCCTTCAGGGACCGACAAAGCAATGACCGACACACGCTTATAAGGCAAGGTAACCGGCTGACTATCGCCATCTTGCATTAAGCCGATTTTGCCGTTGTCAGAATACAGCGTGGTATTGATCGTCGGCGGACGACCACGTTGCCAACCGACGATGGCTTTACCATTAATTTTCGCTTGCCAATCGATATCTTTGGGTAAAAAGACCGAGAATAGTGAAGTATCCAAGTTTTGTACCGCTAAATTGACTTGACCTGCCGCTGGTGAAGCAATGAGATTCTCACGCAAACACAGCTTGCCCGTTTGGTCGGTCGCCTGCCAACAGTGGGCGGCAAGCTGCACTTTTAAGTCGGTAGAGTTATTGCCCTGCTTTTTGGGTAAATTGACAATCAACTGCGCAGGTTGTAGTTGGTTTAACGTCGCATATTTTGATTTGATACGTCCTTTACCAATCACCCCTGACCAACTGAGCTTATCGCGATTAAAACCACCCTTGAGCCGAGCGGCGATAGCAAGTTCATCATTTGCCACTTCAAGATTGACCACATGCGCCTGCTCAGTGCCATTAAAAGTGGCATTGACCTTTTTAAAGCTCTGACCTGCCGCATCCAAACCTTCGGCGCTAATAATAAGCTGGCTTGGGCTATTGGCCAAATTGACGAGCTTACCGCGGATACGTCCTTGACGCAAAATAAAGCCCGGTAGCGCCAGTCGCTCACCAACCAAGTCAATATAAATCGTGGGCAGCGCCTGTCCTGCCGGCTGCGATAAGGTTGCGCCGCCCGTCACTTTACCAGCAAGCTTATCTGAGAGCTGGTCAAGACTGGTGATATTAATCTTAGCTTGTAGCTGCTTAGCATTGCCATTAGCAGTAAGATAATTATCGCCCCAACGTAGCACCAAATTATTGGCATTTAAGCTATCGATTAGCGCATTAACTTGCTGATACTGTGCTTGTGCATCCTGTGCTTGTAAGCGTTTAAAATAACTGCCCAAGTCTTTTGGTAGGCGAAGCTTCGCCGCCAAACTACCTTTGGCACTGAGCGGCTGGCCTTTTAGCACGCCACTTAGGTTAACTTGTTTGATATTAACGATTTGCTGATTGTCACCCCAGCGCCCATCGGTATCAATAGTGCCAGTGATGGTACTTGGGATATCTTTAAAGAAATAACCCAAGTTAAAGCGATTCATCACCGCTTTGACATCCCAAGCGATACCTTTACGCACATCGACCGTACCATTGGCATCGATACTACCTGCGGCGCCGACATGGCGGAAACGCTTGATACGAATCAGCTGCGCGTCACCACTGGCGTCAATGCTAAGTTTACCGGCTGGCAGTTGCTCAGCATCTAATACACCATCAAATTTCACCGCAAAGTTTTTCAGCTTACCCTTTGCGTTAGCATTAGTATTGGCTTGGTTCTTTGGCGGCGTTTGCCACACGCCGCTGGTTTTTAAATCACCAGTGATAATGGCAGCGTTATTGGGTAAAAAATAGCCAAGGTTAAATTTATCAAAGCGGCCATCGACTGTCCAGCCAATGTTTTGACGTAAGTCAATGACACCGTTCGCTTTTACTGCGCCGGCTTCACCGTTATAGTTGAGTTTACGAATACGAATCAGCTTTGGCGTACCAGCAGCATCAATCGACAAGCTGCCCTTTGGTACGTCAGCGGTATCAATATGACCATCAAAACGAGCATCAAAAACAGACAGCTCGCCGCCGATAATATCGACGCTGGCATCACCGCTGCCCGTGATACCAATAGCGCGGCTATCTTGGCTGGCATCGAGGTTTGCTTTTAAATCGGTATTAGTAAAGCTAATAATATGGCGCTGACCTTTGACACGGTTTTTACTGATATTGAGCATACGCCCGCGCGCATTGATATGCCCTGTTAAGCGCTCAAGCGGTAAGTCACTACGATATTTTTTGGGTAATAAGCCATTGGTACGCGCGTCAATTTGCCACGTTAGCGGGCGTTTTTTACTGGCCAGTTGAATCTGCCCTGTACCAGATAGGTCGCCTACTATACCTTTGTAATTAAGACGGTTGATATTAATCACGTCGCCGGCTTTACGCACGCGCACATCGTAGTTGCCTTTAGGGGCGACATTTAACTCATTAATCACCGCTTTGCCATCGACCGATAAATTCGAGCCGCGGATAATAACATTGGCTTGTCCGCTTGTACTGTCGACATTACCGATATTTGGCAGATTGCGGCGTACCAGATTTTGCCACTTGGCGTCGATATACCAAGGCGTGACTTGCTTAGCATTGGCGCTGCGACCACGAGCAGGCGTTTTGCCGCGCACGATATTGGCATTGAGATGCTCACCATCGCGCTGACGCAAATCTGCATCCATCTCTAGATTGCCATTTTTATTTTTATGCTGATAATGTACCGATAAGCGACCATTGAGCTTTTGTGGCGCATAGGGTTTAAAGTCGGCATATTCATCTGGAATCGCCTGACGAATATCAAAATTACTGCCCGTGGCGCGGACTACCGCATCAAAACTCTCTTTCCAGTCCAAAATACCTTGCAATGTCAAATTGCCTGCTGGTACTTGCGCATCCAAACGATCAACGCGCAGCTGACTGTTGGCGATAATACCGCGACCTTGATAGTGACCCGATGGGATATCTTTGGCGGTCAGCTCGGTATTGATACGCAAACGTATCTCCGAGATGACGCCCGACGCGGTCGCCATGCCGCTTTTTAGGTGGATATTTTGGCTATCGGCATAAGGAATTAAAATATCGTCCCATTTAAGTTTCGCTTGAAACGGCGAACCTTCATCTAGGCCCTGCACCACAAAATCACCGCTGACATCGCTGTCGTTATAACGGCTACGGACTTTACCAACGGTACGTTTTAGCGTACCGGTTGCGGTGATATTTAACGGGTCGATGTAGGCTTTTTCTAACGCACTTACCTCGACAATTCCGCTCAAATCTAAAGGATAGTCGCCTTGTAAATCTGCCTGACCTTTTAAAGCGCTGACTTTTACAATATCTGCATACTGCAATTTGCCGCGCCCGACGTTCACCACGCTACCAACCCAAGTCAAATCTCGCGCTTCGATATCATGCACGACGATAGGGTCTTTGGTGACTTGTTTATAAATAATGGTTTTTATTTTTGCTTGATCAAAGCGCAAATTGACTGGCAAACTAAGCGTTCGATAATCAAACGGCTCGCCCGTAGGTGGCTTATTATTGATAATCTCAATGGTTTGAATGTCGGCATCACGCAGATGCACTTCTTTGGCAAATACCGCGCGCCAGCCTATTTTGACATAAGCTTTATCGACCAATATCTCAAGGTCTTCGGTGGCGTTGATATCGATATCGCTGACCCAAATACCATCGCGCAGATTACCCCGACCGTATTTAAACTTAACTCCCGTTTCAGCACTAATTTTTTCTAAAATGAACTTTGTGCCTGACTCAGTACCGACCGCATATAAAAATATGGCGAACATAATCGCCAGTACAATCAAAATAAGAACCGTTAATTTGAGCAAAAAAGACAGGGAAAACCAACGTCTAACAGCGCGGGCATCGCGCTGTGCTGGATCTTCATCCGAGGGCTTATTTGGCGGGGTATTTTTGGTCAACATGACACTCAGCTATGTTAAAGAAGGATTACCAGCAAGCGCTAGAATGAAAAATAAGGCGGTTTTTGCGTTTTTATCAAGACTGCTATAAGCACTCGTGTTAGGCGTACTTATAGCAGCCATTTATAAAGGCGACCCGATAAACAGATGCAGTCTAACAGGGATGCTATCTTCCGTCACGCCAGCAGCAACATCGACACGTACCACACCAACCGGCGACGCCCAGCGGATACCGACGCCGACGCCAACTTTGGTATCGGTTTCAAAATCTTTGTCATAGGCATTACCGACATCGGTAAAGACTGCGCCGCGGAAACCTGGTCTAAACTCATAGTTATATTCAGCACTGCCGACTGCGAGGATTTGTCCGCCGGTGAGATAGCCTTTCTCAATCGGTGATAGGCTTTCGTAATCATAACCGCGAATACTTTGATCGCCGCCAGCAAAGAAGCGCAGTTTATAAGGCACTTCGTAAAAATCATCCGCCCAAATATAACCGGTATTTAAACTGCCCAGCACTTGGTGTTTATCGTCAGCCCCGAAGCTATAAAGACCGCTCACACCCGCGCGTAAAATTGCCATATCGGTATCACTTAGCAGACTTTCTGAACCTGCTTCAAGCGCATAATACTGACGGAACCCGCGGGTAGGATTGGCAGCATTATCGACGTCTGTTTTGCTCATACCATAACCAAATAACAAAGCGTGCTGCGTCGGTTTCGAGGAAGTAAAGCGCACTGGCAGATTGTCTAATTCTTCCTCATCGACGCCAGTTTCTAACTCATCTAAACGGTAGCGTACAGAGTAGCTACGATCCCAGCCATTTTCACGGCGGATATTACGCGCCAATGCTGCTTTTAAGGTTCGGGTAGATAAGTCAAAATTACCTTCGCCTTGATCGATAACCTCTTCTTCGTAGGTCAAACGGGCATCCAATTTATCGTTTAGCGGATGCTTCCATGGTCGACTGCCATACACGGCGACATTTTTGGTAATGCGCGAAACTTCGGTTTCCACCCCTGCTTGATAGCCTTTACGATTGATCAAATTATAATCTATCTTGGCAGTGGCGCGCACCCCAGTATCGGTACCATAACCGAGACCAACTTGGGCATCACGTGGTTTGTTTGCCGAAACAAAGACGTACAGCGGCACTTTTTTGTTTTCTAACACGTCCTGCGGGGTTTTGCGTCCAGCAAGCGTTGGCGGGACGAAGTTTTCATCGGCAAGGATATTTTCTTCATCAGGGAAGATTTTTTGTGCGACATTACTGATAGAGTCGCTGATTTTACCCAAAATACTAGTGGCTTTTTGGTCTTTTTCATCCAAGACGCGATCATCCGGCAGACGGCTTAAACGCTCAGCTTTTTGTCTAATGGCTTGCAGTTTACTCAAGGTTTCTTCATCGGCTTCAAACTCGATGGCAGCGATATCGGCTGGATTGACCGTCTCACCGCTAGTGGCGTAACGCTCAGCGTCATTTTCGTTAATGACTGTCTCATTTTGCTCGATATTATTGCTATCGAAGTCGTCATCGGTAGTATCAGTACTACTGCTATTAGGCGTATTATCAAAGGCTAAAGTACTGCTTTCTGTGCGCTCATCTGGCGGCAAAATCGTCTCGACGTTGACAGTATTAAAATAGCGGGTTGCCGATAAATCGTTACTAAACTTGGTCACGGCCGGACGATAAAATGGCTCGCCTTCTTCAAAGCCGACCAGCTGCTTTAATAACGACAACTCAACCGGTAGCTTTTCAGGATCGCGGGTCAGCGTACCCGACTCTTGATCATAAGTAAAAAACACCACTTCATCAAACTTGTAACGATCACCCGTATTGTAAACCAGCGACACATCGGCGGTATTGTCGGGCAAGATAATATCGACCGATTTGTTGAGCCAATATTGATCAAAGTAACCATAGGTATCACTGAGGGACTCAAGCGCCGCCTTACTGTCTTTATAAACGCGGTGATTAAAAATATCGCCCTCTTGTGGCGGCAAATCTTCTTCTAACTTGGCAAACTCTTCTTGCTCGCTGCCCTCGCCGCGAATGTCAACAATGCGGCTATCAACGCGTACCGGCTCACCCAACTTTTCAATAATGACATCAATGGTATCGGTATTTGGTTGGCGCAAACGTAGGGTCACATCATAGTAGCCGACGGCTTTGGCAGCATCTAAGGCGCTCTGGCGTAGACGCGGCAGCGCAGCAGTGTAATCAACCACAGACTGCACAGTGGTGTCATCAATAGCGGCTTTGATATTCTTAAAGGGCTGAATATCATCGTCAGCTTTGGTTAATTTTGGTTTAGCATTCCTTGTACTGTTTTGAGCGTTGTTTTTGCTATTATCGTTTAAATTATCTGCTGCGGCTTGTTGCAAATAAATGGTCGTCTCAACATGCGGTAGGGTGACGACGCCACCTTTAAAAAAGCGATTATACAGACGCTTAACAATATTGCCTTTTTTATTACGTGCTATCGGTTTGGGTTTCGCCGCTTGTTCGATACTTTCTTTTACCGCATTGACATCGTTTTCATAAATAGGCAAATAATCATCAGGATTGATGCTGTCTGACTGGGCATTTTCTATCCCACTATCCATGTCCACACTAGTCGCGCTATCGCCAGTGCCACTAGCAACCGAATCGCTGACGTCAATAGGACGCGACATCACATCATCTGTCTCCGCCTGCTTAGCAGCGGCCTCATTTCTACCCAAGGTTTCAAGATTGCTCGGTGCTGGTAAATTGGTAGCATCTAAACTCACATCGAGCCCAATTGGCGGCGTGCTATCGTCTAACCTTGCAACAGGCGCATCAAATGCGCCATCTAAAGCTTGAAAGTCATTGTCGTCATAACGCATACCATCGATATTATTAACGGCATTACTTTGAGTGATATTGCCGATATCTTGAGCGTTTTGCTTATCCATCGCCGCCAGCTCGCGATCAATCTCGTCAGCCGTCATCATCTGATAGCCTTGTTGCTGCACGCTATTAACTTGCTGCTCTAAGTTTTCATTGCTGTCAAATGCTTGGTTGTTGCCTAGACTATCTATGCCATTACCGATAGCACTAGCAAAGTCATTAATACTATCGATATCATTATTTGATAACTGGGACTTATCCGTGTTATTTGCTTGCGCGGTGGCGTTTTTGTTAGGATTTTTAATACCTAAGTTCTGCTCGCTATAATCATCCAATACCGATTGATCGATAATACCTTCTTCAACGGCTTTTTTTAGACGTAAGGCGTCCAAAGCAATATCAAGCTGGCTGTCCTCATAGGCATCTTTAGAAAGTGCTCGTTTAGACGAGGACTGAGCCGAAGAATTGGAAGGCGGTTTTGGCGTTGGTGGCTGCGATTGTCGTTGCGGCTGTGCAGTGGTCGCATCATTGCCACTATTTTTGATAAGTTGGCTGCTGCTTGCATTATTGGCCGTATTATTATTTAAATCAGTGGCGGCAAGAGCACTAGGCGCGATAGCAATACTGACCCCAAAGCCAACCAAACTGGTGGTCAATGCCCGAAATAGCGCCGTACGCGTAAAATAAAGACGAGGGTTATCCATAGGATTTATATGAGTAGGATGAGCAGTTTTAGCCGAACACAGCGGCGCATTTGACGCAGCAGCAGGCGGTATCCCCGATGAGTGGCGCGCTAGAGTTGAAGGCTGATGTTTCATATTTATTTCCTATCACCTCACGCGGCACAAGTGACGGTCGATGGCAATCGCCTCGTCTTACCGGTGAATAAACGTAGAACAGTTCGCTGACATTAAAGGTTTGGACGGCTAAAATTTACAAATCATAACTTAGTTAATTCTCAAATCATAGCACTGTGCGCATGTATTTTTACCAAAGCCTTGCTATTATACGGCGTAACATCGATAAAACCTATGCTATATTTCGATAAGTTTTTGATAGTATTGATAATTGTTTATCTGCCAATCACTGCGTAAAAGTTTGTTTTCTCCTTTATTAGCCGCGACCCATCTGTAGGAATCTTCATGGCCAATCAGTTTCAACTCTTTAAACATCGCCGGTTTAATGCCATGTTTTTTACCCAATTTTTGGGTGCTTTTAATGACAATATCTTTAAGCAAGCACTGATACTGGTGCTGACCTATACTGCTGCCAGCCAATTGGGCATGGAAGTCAGTATTTTAAATAACTTGGCGGCGATGTTGTTTATTTTGCCGTACTTTTTATTTTCGGCATTGGCAGGGCAAATTGCTGATAAGTTTGAAAAATCAAAACTGACGCGCTTAATTAAATTGCTTGAGATAGGTATTATGATTATCGCTGCTGTCGGCTTTGTCTTTGAATGGTACGCGCTGTTATTTGTGGCGCTGTTTTTGATGGGCACGCAATCGACGTTTTTTGGGCCGATTAAGTATGCGTACTTGCCACAAGCGATGAGGGAAAATGAGCTGGTCGGTGCCAATGGTCTGTTTCAAATGGGCACCTCGCTTGCCATTTTGCTTGGTATGATTATCGCTGGGGTATTGACCCAAATTACCCAGCCGCTATTTTGGATAAGTGTGACGGTGCTTTTTGTTGCGGCGATAGGCTATTTTGCCGCCCGTTTTATTCCCACCATGCCAGCGATGCAGCCTGATTTGAAGATTAATTGGAATATCTTTACCACCAGTATGGCGACGGTGCGTTATTTATACTCGTTGCCTTTTTTATTCTTTGTCATTCTTGGTAATAGCTGGTTTTGGTTTTATGGCGCGACGTTTTTGACCCAAACGCCAGAATTTAGCAAAGTCATTTTGCATGGCGATGAGTCCGTGGTGATTTTCTTATTAACGCTATTTTCAGTTGGGGTGTCGATTGGCTCACTACTGTGCAAATCCTTGACCAAAAACCAAGTCAGCTTGCGCTTACTGCCCTTTGGCATTGCAGGTTTGAGCATTTTTGCCATTGATTTATATTTTTCTTTGTCAGGGCTCAAACTCAGTGTCAGCTCGGCTACCTTATTTGGTATCAGTGATTTATGGGGTATGAGCGGTAGCTGGCGCGTATTTGCCGACTTATTCTTTTTGGGCTTTAGCGGCGGTTTATATATCGTGCCTTTATATGCCTCTATGCAGGCTTATGCGCCAAAAAGCCATCGCGCGCGTATCGTCGGTGCCAATAATATCTTTAATGCCATTTTTATGGTGTGTTCGGCGATTTTCTCGATTGTGGTATTAAATGCGCTGGGTCTAAATTTGCCGCAACTGTTTTTAGTCACCGGTATATTAAATATTATTTTTGGTATATTTTTATATTTCAAGCTTAATAAACATGTCAAACACGCCGTTATCCAAACCCATGATGACGAGCAGAATCGATACGACTAGCGCCAAACGCAATATGAATCGGCAAGCCAATAATTTCGCTGCCGAGATTGTCTATTGTTTGTTATAGTGGTTCGATAAGTGTTGTCTGATAGGTTTAGTGGCCTATTAAATAGCTTAAACCTATTCATCATAAGTTCTATTTATAATTCATACAGCCATCAGGAGTGAATCATGGCGCAGCGTTCCTTATCAAAAATTGACCAGCTATTACTTGGCGTAGATAAAGCATTGCGAGCGGTTGTACCGCATTCAAATCCTAGCACTCGCCCGCTGCCTGTTAGCAGTGATGAGATTCCTGAGCTAAGTATCAACGAAGCCCGTCATGTCGCAGGCTTGATGCGTATCAATCATACGGGCGAGGTCTGCGCCCAAGGGCTGTATCACGGGCAAGCGTTTGCCGCAAAAAACGATGACGTCAAGCAAGCCATGCAACAGTCGGCTGAAGAAGAAGTCGATCATTTGGTGTGGTGCGAGGTACGATTAGATGAGCTTGGTAGCCATCCTAGTATTTTTACGCCTTTATGGTACGGCATGTCATTTGGGCTTGGCGCGGTAGCAGGGGCGATTTCTAACGAGTTTAGCTTGGGCTTTGTTGCCGAAACCGAAGCGCAAGTTAGTGAGCATTTGCAAGACCATATCGGTCAATTGCCACCGCAAGATCGACGCTCAAGAGAAATACTGGCGCAAATGGATATTGAAGAATTACATCACCGCGAGTTGGCGCTGGCCAATGGCGGCGCGGCATTGTCGCCACTGGTGCGCCACACGATGCGCTGGATGGCCAATCGCATGAAAGCCACTGCTTATCATTTATAAGCGTTTATCATCTATAATACGCAGGCGCTACTAATCTGCATCCTTTTTTAGTGGCTACAGACGGCATTATTCTGTGCTTTTAACAATCCTACTACTGTTAGCAGTCAGATTAATTTGCTAGGGTATGAAAAATTTGTACGATTTTACGGAATGCCAAAACCTAACGATCAATCAATGGATGAATAGATAACAAGTCAGTAACTACAATAACTGATAAACGACAACGATTAAAAGGTAATTATTTTTATGAAACCCATCAGCCAAACCCCTATTTCTAATAAAGCGCCCCACTCTAGTAAAGCGCCTAGGCTTGCGACCCTAACGGCACTCGCTGCCGCTTGTACCATGCTGCTATCAGCGCCGGCAAATGCAGCTGAAGAAGCGAATACCGCCGCAGCGTCCGCTACGAGCAGCACAGCAGTACCTAGCGCTATCGATTCTAGTAAACGTATCATTCGCCTAGCCAAGCCAAATGTAACGATCAGCACGGCGCAAGCTGACGCTCAAGCCAATGTTGGAGTTGAGACTGGCGCTCAAAATAACGTTCAGCAGAGTACCGCTCAACCAACTAACGTCGCGCAATCAGCTAATAATCAAGCCCCTAATACGCAGCAAAGCAATGTCCAGCAGGCTATTGCCCAACCAAACCGTGCGCCTTTAAACACTGCGCAAAATGCTGCCCAGCCACCAGCCGTACCAACACCAGACACGTCCGAGTTGACCGGTACGACGCGCGTTTATGAGCGTGGTCCTATCACTGCGACGGGGATTGATTTACGCAGTGGTCAGCTGCCAAACATCCCAGCCCCGCAAGTGAGTATTTCAGATATCAGCTTTGTCCCTACCGTGCTCATACCGCAGCAGCAAGGACTTGGCACTGATAAACTGGACGTCAGCTTACTCGATGACTTTATCAAAGAAGTCTCACCAAATGCGCGCCATTATCCACCAAACTTCCCGAACCGTACCCAACGCCACAACGCCCGTGAAAAAATCAAAGTCTTGACTGAATGGATTGAGCCGTATGCTAAAGCGCCAAATGCCTCGTACGATGTCTTAGTTCGTGCCGCCAAACTCAATGGCATGGGACGCAACTTAGATTTAGGCTCAGAATATACGGTACGTGGCGGACAATATATCGATCGCGCCATCAAACTTAAACCAAATAGCGGCGAAGCCAACTTTATCTATGGCATGATGCTCTCAGAAGGTGGCGGCTTTAAAGAAGGTCAAAAATACCTTGATCAAGCCGTCACTCTTGGTTATACCGAAGCTGAGCAGAGTCTTGCGCAATCTGACTTATTAAGTGATCGCCGTGATAAGGCACTAGAGCGTTTACGCCGCTTGGCGCAACAAAACCCTGACAACGCTATTATTCGTCAACAAATCAAGCTCATCGAGGACGGTAAATTCTATATTTGGGATATCCCTGCCCCAGATATTAATATCAAACCAAGCACTTAATTCTTTGTGATGGAAACGTAAAGTGTTAGCTATTTGGTAAAATGATAGCTCACACTGTTTTCTAAAGAGCTGTAAAAAAGCGCGCTACAATTATGATTAATAATGTGAGCGCGCTTTTTTGTGCTTAATTTAGAGATATCTAAGTGGGCTTTGTTAAGCATTGCCTATCCATATTTTCGATAGTATTTCATGCTATATGAATATAAGATAGCTGACTATAAGACAACAACTACAATAGTCGAACAGCTCGACTTACGTTACACTCATGCTGCTATATAAATGTGACATTTATCACTTATTTATGATGCGTTGCTGATACTTATTACTGGAATGACCTATGATATTTGCTGACCCTGCCAACGATATGCCGTCGCTAGAGTATAAGTATAAGCATAAAAACAAGACGCCTTTTGCTCTACTCGCAGTGGTCGCCGCCATGGCAATATTGCCTGCCTGTAGCACCGTCTCCGTCAATAAAGAGCCCTCAGCAAAGACCATCGCCGCCCAGCGCGGCAATATCATCACCGATAACAAACTGAGTAGCGATACCGCCTCAGTCCTATTGTCAGCAGGGCTTAATGAGCAAGCGTGTATGCAGCAGTTTAACCTCTGCCTAACGCAGCTTACCGACAGCATGCTCAATGAACATTATCGCCCAGCTTTGGCAGTATTTGCTGAATTACACTACGCTAAAGCGCGCCAGCTTGGCGAATCTAAAGACTGCCGCAATGCCCTCGCCCGCCCGCCAATTGACCCTTATTATGCCAACGCGCCTTTAAGCGACACTGATGCCAAGGCGCAGCAAAAAAGAACCGATAGCTGCTTGATTGGCTATCAAGAACGTTTATTTGATGCCATTAAAACCAGTTATACCTATTTATTTTATGACAGCTTAGAGCATGATTTTGAAGGTGCGGATAAAGAAACCAGACGCTCACACGCGCAAAGTCGTATTCCAAATGAGATGGATATCCAAACCCAAGACATCTATAACGCTGCCAGTAACGATGTGATTACCCAGCTCTATCAAACGGCTGATGGTGGCGGTAAAATGATGGGTAATACCAAGGTAGAATATTTACCGACGTCCGCAAGTACTGCCACTAGCAGCGAGCAAGCAGTAATTGCCAATCTTACGGCCGTCAAGGGGCAACCAACTGACCAAATTAAAGTCATGAAAATGCACATAGACGACTACAATCTCAATGTCTATTTGCCCAACGAAAATAACTACCTCAAAAATGCCAACCAACAAACCGCTGCCCTAACCGATTTGGTCTCGACCTATGAGCTACGCCTCTCTGGACTAAACTCTATTAGTAAGCGCCCAGGTCTGGGTATCAGCTTGGTAGCTTCATTGGACGACCGCTATACCACTACCATTCGTCAATTATTAATCTCGTCGTTAGCAGATAGGACGGGCAGACTGCATCAAGAAAGCCCTCGTTTAACAGCCAGCGATATAAACGAAAGCTCGAAAGAGCCCTCAAAGGATAGCTTGGACAGTGATGATGCCAGTACGCGTATTTATCCGACCGGTCATTTACTGATGACCGGGCTGATTAAGCCGACGGGCAATAGCGTGCTTGATACCCTGAGCAGCAAACAGCTTGATATTCATTTATACAACCCTTACCGCAGCGAGAGCGCCAATATCTTAGGTGACGATTATCCACTGGCAGCAAACTTTTCAGCAGGTTACGGCTTATGGTTGGCAGAAAACCAGCTCGATGGCGTCGGTTATCTAAACCTGATTACCCGTAAAAAAGAAACCAGTTTACCCAAGCTCTTTATGCTCGAACCTTATGATGCTGATAAGCGCGTCATCATCATGCTGCACGGTTTGGCCTCAAGCCCAGCGACATGGGTCAACTTAACCAACGATATTTTTAATGACGACAAACTGCGCAATAACTATCAAGTTTGGCAGATTTTTTATCCAACCAACTTGCCTATTTTAGAAAATCGCTATCAAATCCAAAAGCTCATCAATACCGCTTATGAGAAAACCGACCCTACGGGGCAAAATATCGCCAGCAAAAACAGCGTCATTATCAGTCATAGTATGGGCGGTATCATTGCGCGTATGATGTTGTCTGACGAAAATTTGCTCGATGATTTGGACCGACTTGACGACCAAAATGCGCTGTCGATGAATGAGAAACGTCAAATACGTGAGGCGATCAAGCAGTCTGCGGGCAAAGAGCAGCTAAAAGAGCGTTTTGAGCTTAAAACTTTGCCACAAGTAGATACGGCGGTATTTTTATCGTCGCCGTTTCGCGGTACCGATTATGCCGACCGCTGGTTCACGCGCGCGCTACGCCGCATCGTGTATCTACCCGTTGGTTTGGTAAAAACGGTGACCGATAACTTAGCAGCCTTGGCCATCCAAGGCGATTTGGCCCAAAACCCGCTCGGCGCGCTATATTTACAAAATGGCGCCAGTCAATTGAGTGACAAATCGTCTTTTATTCAATTAACCAAAGATATCCGTATCAACGACCGTATCACCTATCATTCAATCATCGCCAATAACGATGCTGATATTACCCGAGGTTTGGCAGAAATGCAGCCTGCTGGGGCAAAGCTCGATTTGTCTGAGGAGATAGCAGAAAATGACCATGCAGAGGACGTTATCGATGTCGATGACAGCAATGCGCTGTTAACGGATAGTGATGAGTTACCAGGTCAACCCCTGGTCGCCGCCGTGACAGTCGATGGCGAGATTGGGCAAGCACTCACCGAGCAGCTGTCAGATGGTATCGTGCCCTACACCAGCGCTCACCTCGATGGTGCGGCGTCAGAGACAGTCATCAACGGCGGTCATAGCATCCAAGAAAACCCACAAACTATTTTGACCTTACGCCGTATTTTACATCAACAATTACAGCAGCAAGATACAAACTAAATTTCACCTATATAAAAAGCTTTAAATTCTTATTATTAAAATTTGTTTTTTTATATTACTGTTTGGTATCTATTGATAACAATAGTTAAACAATGACTATTATTTCAAAGATTATTGGCTAATATTGTAAGTGGTTTATGAACGCATAGGTGTGTGATAGCACACTTGTGCAACTTGCGTGTGCGTAAGGTGAAGCGCATAATACTAAGACGTTTACTATGAATAAAACGATCGTTTGATGAATATTTAATAGTTTATAAGGATATAAATTATTTACTTTGGCTAAATAGTCAGCCCTAAAATTTTTGAGTCTTACCATACGGTAATGAATAAAACATAAGGGTAATGAACGCTATTTTAGTTAAATTTTTATCTTAATTACATTTGCCGCTAACTAATACTTAGCGATTGCCCGTAATAATAAGCGCCCTGATTGATGGACGGTTACGGACAGTGACTTGCGCGTATCATGGAAGCCAACGCTATTCAGCTAACAGATAAGGGTAACCGTTTATGTTCGCTACATTTATGATTGATCAAATGGATGCGTTGATGCTCGCGCGCATTCAGTTTGCCTTCGTTATTTCCTGGCATATTATCTTCCCCGCTTTTTCTATCGGTCTTGCCAGCTGGTTGACCGTGCTTGAATTTCGCTGGCTGAGAACTGGCGAGCCAATTTATGTTGAAGTATACAAACATTGGGTTAAGATTTTCGCTGTGGTATTTGGACTGGGTGTGGTATCGGGTGTGGTCATGTCCTATCAGTTCGGAACCAACTGGGCCGTGTTTTCCGACAGAGCTGGTAATATCTTAGGGCCATTATTGGCGTTTGAAGTCTTAACGGCGTTTTTCTTAGAAGCCTCCTTTTTAGGAATTATGCTCTTTGGTTGGGGACGGGTGAGCAAACGTATGCATTTTGCCTCCACCGCTATCGTTGCCATTGGTACCATGATTTCAGGATTTTGGATTTTGGCCGCCAACAGCTTTATGCAAACGCCGCAAGGTTTTATGCTGGGCGCTGATGGTCTGTTATACCCCACCAACTGGATTGAAATTATCTTTAATCCTTCGTTCCCTTATCGCTATGCCCATATGATGACGGCAGCCTTTTTAACCACCGCCTTTGTGGTTGGCGGTATTGGCGCTTATTATTTACAGTCCAAAAAGCACGTTGAGCATCGGCAGCATGGTCGAGTCATGCTCGGCATGGCGATGATTATGGCGATATTTGTGGCGCCAGCGCAGGTCCTCATCGGTGATGAGCATGGCTTAAACACTCTTGAGCATCAGCCAGCTAAGGTCGCGGCGATGGAGGGGATTTGGGAAGATGAGAGTGGTGCGGCATTGCGGCTATTTGCGATACCCGACCAAAAAAACCAAACCAATAACTATGAGCTTAGCATTCCTTATGTCTCCGGTTTGATTCTCACCCATTCACTAGATGGCGAAGTTAAAGGTCTTAAAAATTGGGCACCAGAAGATCAGCCGCCCGTTATGATTGTATTTTGGGCATTTCGTATCATGGTTGGTATTGGTATGTTGATGGTGCTCATCGGTTTATTTAGTGTTTATAAGTACTTTAAAAAGCAGCAGTTCGATCCTGAGAGTAAGCTCTTCCACCGTGCGTGGATGATGATGACGCCGCTTGGCTTTATAGCGCTACTTGCCGGCTGGTTTGTGACCGAAACAGGTCGTCAACCTTATACGATATATGGGGTTATTCGTACTGCTGAGAGTATGTCACCTATCGCAGCGCAGCAAGTGGCGACAACCTTGATTGGCTTTATTGTGCTATATGCCTTTGTGTTTGGCGCGGGCAGCTTTTATATTTTGCGCCTCATTGCACAAGGACCCAAACCGTACGAGGATCCGTCGGATGATCATTTCTATGATCACTCTGTCACCGAAGCCCAAGGTCGCACGCTAAGCGGTGATAAGCGCGCTGCTGATAAAACCAAAGGGCCTGAAGAAGGTTTGGATGAACCTGCTGACGACGTCGATGATGGAGGGTTACGCTAATGTTTAACTATGGTGATGTATTAGATTTACCCTTAATCTGGGGTGGCTTGATTGCGCTATCAGTCTTTATCTACGTCTTACTGGATGGTTTTGATTTGGGCTGCGGCATTCTATTTCCGTTTGCAGGCTCTGATAAAAACCGTAGCCGCATGATGAACTCTATCGCGCCTTTTTGGGATGGTAACGAGACTTGGCTGGTACTGGGCGGCGGTGGTTTATTCGCCGCATTCCCTGTCGCTTACGGCATCATTATGAGCGGTCTTTATCTGCCGGTTATCTTTATGCTGTTTGGCTTAATTATGCGCGGCGTGGCGTTTGAGTTCCGTTTTAAAGCCACCGCCCATCGCTACGTTTGGGATGGTTTCTTTTTTATCGGCTCTGTCGTTGCGACGTTTGCCCAAGGTATTATGCTTGGGGCGCTGGTCCAAGGTTTAGAGGCCAGCAATCGTCTGTATACGGGCGGCCCTTTTGATTGGTTCTCACCTTTCTCTATCATGTGCGGTTTTGCGCTATTGATCGGTTATGCGCTACTGGGTTCTACATGGCTGATTATCAAAACCGAACATACGCTGCAAGTCTGGGCACGCAAAGTATCAGGTTGGCTGCTCACCGCCTTAATCGTCGCAATGATTGCGGTGACGATATTCATGTATTTTTCAGATATCGAAGCGCTTGAAGGCTGGTTTAGTTTACCAGGGCTGTTGTATCTAGCGCCGATGCCAATTATCGTCTTGCTCTTATTCTTCTTTATGCGTAAAGATTTAACCACTGAGCGCGAGTATCGTCCATTTTTATTGACCGTTGCATTATTCTTGATGGGTTATATCGGCGTTTGTATGGCGATATTCCCATATATCGTACCGTATCAAATGACGATTTATGAGGCAGCCGCGGCTGATACTTCGCTCTCCTTTATGCTCATCGGCGCCGGTATTATGTTACCTATTATCTTAAGTTACACGGCTTTCGCGTATTATACTTTTAAAGGTAAAACCGACCACGAGCACATGTATTAAATAAGCTGCGGCTATTATCTATCTAGTAAGAATAGTAGCCGCGCTTAGCTTAATCCGCTCATGAATATGTGATGACTGATTATTAGAAAATGGCTTAGATTAGAAAGGTAGTTTTAAGTTAGAAAATAGCATGGAGTTAAAAGGCAGTTTGGAGATAGTGATGAAAAAACTCAGTAAAAAACAATCGCAATGGGCTTGGTTTATAGGCTTATATTTGGCGGGTTTTTTGGTTGTTTTTACCATTGCCCAATTAATAAAATTGGCAATGGGTGTATAAAATCTCTTTTATCAAAACCTAGCGCCATAAAAAAGCAGCGCTGAATAGTAAATATTCAGCGCTGCTTTTTTGTTTTAACTTTAACTGTCGTAAAACCGTTTATGCACCGCGATGATTATCGACACCACTATTTTCTATATAGTCATTAATTTGTGTTAGACGCTCGGGCGTACCGACGTCTATCCAATTGTCTTTAATCACCTCAGCGGTAATTTGGAACTTTAGCATTGCTTGTTTTAGCAGTGGCGCAAGGGCTGCCGGTTGTCCTGTTACCAGCCCATCAACCAGTCTTGGTGAGATGACACTGATGCCAGCAAAGGTATATTTGTCCGCATCGGCAATCGGCTGCTCGCTTGCCAGTCCATTATTGATAGCAAAGTCGCCGCCATTATTATGCTCAGGATTGTCAATCAATAATAAATGTGCTCGCTGGTCAGCGCCTAACTGATAGTCTCGCAACGGCGCAAAATCATAGGTCGTCCAAATATCAGAGTTGACTAAGATAAAAGGCTCATCGCGCAGCTTATGGTTTTGCAGCGCGTTAAAAATCCCACCAGCAGTCTCAAGCGGCTCATCGCCCTCAATCGACCAATGCAGCGTCACGCCATACTCTGCACCATCACCCAGTGTCTGCATCAGTTTGTCTGCAAGCCACGAGGCATTGATAGTGATATCAGTAATGCCAGCAGCTTGTAGCGCCTTGATATGCCAGACAATAAGCGGCTGCCCGCCTACTTCCACCAAAGGCTTTGGCGTCTCGAGTGTGAGCGGACGCAGGCGCGTACCCTTGCCAGCCGCCAAAATCATCGCTTGCGTTATTACCGACATACACGCTCCTTGTTGTTGGCTGTATGATTGCCTATTATTCATTATCGACTGTTTTGAACAAAGTAAAAGCGATGAATACTGTCATCGTTTTTATTTTGCTCATGTTGTTTAAATATACTGTTGTACAAATTTATGTTGATAAGCAGGCAAGATAGACTCTCGCAGCCATTCATTAAAAGGAGTAACCGCTTGCTGCATATCGGAATTACCGTGTTCTGCCAGCCATTCTAGCTCAAAAATCAGGTCACGCATGACTTTTGGAATATCGGCCAAATAGCGGCTTTTGCCATCACGCTCAAACAGGCGGATAAAAATACCCAGCACTTTTAAATGCCGTTGTACGCCCATGACATTGACATCATTTTCAAACTGCGCTGCATTATCAGCCGTTACCAGCCCTGCCTGTTTTTGCAATTGCCAGCAGTCCTGTATCCAGCTTGATACCTGAGTCTCTGGCCATTCTACATAAGCATCGCGTACCAATGATACCAAATCATAGCTATACGCGCCTATCACCGCATCTTGAAAATCAATCACGCCCAAGCGCGTATGATCTGCTTGGTCTTGCATAAGGTTGCGACTGTGATAATCACGATGGACGATGACCTGCGGCTGCACCAAAATCTCAGCGATTAAAGCCGATTTAAGATTTTCCCAAAGCGTTTGCTCAAGCTCTATACCAATATAAGGAATAAACCACTCGCTAAACAAATTCATCTCACGGTTTAGTAGGGCAGTATCATAATCTGGTAATTGATGATCCGTCTTTGCGGTCGCCACTGGCACCACTTGTAAGGCAACCAAAGTGCGCAGCGCTAATTGATAGTAATCATTCACCTGAGCGGCTGGCGCATCGACCAGCAGATGAGCAAATTCTACCGTACCAAAATCTTGCAATATCAAAAAGCCTTTTGCCACGTCTTGAGCGACGAGCGTCGGAACATTGATTGCTGGCGCCATCAGTTTTGCGACATTAATAAACTGCTGCAACGCGTCTTGTTCGTCAGCCGAATCCATGACAATATAGCGCTCAGTTTCGACAGCATCATTATCAAGTAACTGGATACGGTGATATTGGCGCGCGCTGGCATCACCCGGCAGACTATCAAGAATAAATTTTTGGTTGGCAAACACGTCTTGCAACCATTGCTCTAACTGCTGCTGGCGCGTAGCGGTTACGTTAGGTACTGTCATGGTTTTATCCGTCATAAAAAGTATCGCAAATTAAATATCAGTCATAAATAAGTGATATGTAGGGCAAATAGTTGTTAAAATAATGAGCGTGCGCCTAAACAGTGCAGCCGCTTTAAGCAGACAAAATCTACTGGCTATGTAGCCGTAAAAAGGTCTGTATCATCCGCTATCGTATAAATTTTGGTAAATAGTGTAGCTGATTTGGTTTTTTTTGACTATGATTAGTCGTCATTATATGTAAAACGTTCCGATTTTCGAGATTATCGTCTTAATGATAGGTTTATTCGCCTTTAAATAACGTTAAAATATAGCCTGTCATTTAACGATCGCAATCCAATAGGCTCTACAATCATAGGTGTGCCCTTGTTATATTCTCCGCTTTACCAAAGCATCCGTTTGATTTTATTTGGCGCCTTGGGCTTAACCAGCTTGACGGTCAGTGCGGCTCTTAATCCTGTCGATAACAATGTTGATGCACAGACGACTGAGCCACTAATCACTGAAAATAGTAGTGACGCCACCTTGTATACCCTCTCTACTGAAAAGGGCAATCAAACCCAAAGTGGCACTGCTGATGCTAATAATAAAGCGTTAAACAGTCAATTAACAACTGCGCCTGTTTTCAACAATGATGACGTATTTACCAGTGACAACGTAAATATCACGGCAATTAATGACAGCAGTGACAGGATTGATGTTAATAATAATGCCGTCAACAACGCTACTAAAACAAACAATACCACTGCGCCCGTTAATAACAGCAGCACAGCCAAATCCAATAAGCGCAGCATTGATGTCAATGACGAAAGTATTCAAGACAGCCTGATACGTTTAGCAGAATTTTATGAATTAACGCCTGATACAGATCCCGCTACGTTACATAATAATAGCAATGATGACGTAGCAGATAGCAATAACAGCGATATTCAAAACTCTTTTGCCGCGCAAACCATTGAACCTGTAGGCAACGACTTAAAACTGCTACCAAATAGCGTCGATAGCGCCCAGCGCTGTGAAGGTCAATGGGTTTATCCTAAAAAAAATCCTAATTACCAACGTGCGATCAATGAAACGGGCGCACCTAACGGCCAGCCAGCGCCCAACTTAAACGGCATTCCTAATAATCAAGCGCCACTGTTTGCAGAGTCGGATTATGGCTATTACGACAATGTCGACTACGCCGAGCTTTCTGGTAATGTCATCGTTGACCAAGGAACGCAGCATATCGAAGCGGAAAAAATCGTACTCGATTTGAACAACAATGTCGCAGCCGCACAGGGTAAAGTGATGTTTACCGACCAAGCGACTGGACAAAACAAAAACGCTGCTGGCTTGGCCGAAGCTAACCGTTTTCAAAACAGCAACGGACAAAATATCAATGGTCAAAACGCTAAGTCTAGCCTCACTGAAAAAGCCTCCACTGGCGGTCTTATCGGTGTCGCCGACAGCTTAAACTACAATACCGAAACTGGACAATCAACAGCTAAGGACGTGGCTTTTGCTAGCGTAGAGCTGCAAGCACACGGCTATGCCAAGCGCTTAAACCGCCCTAACGAGACGCAGTATGAGCTTGATGAGGTGATGTTTAGCACCTGCCCGCCGACCAACCGTAAATGGCAGTTTGATGCTAAAAGCATCGATTTAGATACCGAAACAGGCCGCGGCGAAGCTTACAACACAACGTTTAAAATTGCTGATGTACCGGTATTTTATTTACCCTATTTTAATTTCCCTATAGACAATAGACGCAGCAGCGGCTTTTTATTACCGAGCGCGAGTGTCGGTAGTGAAAGCGGACTTGAAGTTGACGTACCTTATTATTTTAATTTAGCGCCATACTACGACGCCACCCTTAATACTCGCGTTTATACCAACCGTAACCCCATGCTCTCCGGTGAGTTTCGTTATCTAACTGAGGAGTACGGCGAAGGGATTTTTAACGGCTCTTATTTGCCCAACGATAAAAAATATGACGGCGAAGATCGCAGCAGCTTTTTTTACGATCATTACTGGTCATCTACCAGTATTCCACGCTTAAGTGGCGACGCAAAATATAGCTATGTGTCAGATGCCGATTATCTCAATGACTTCGATACCTTGGGTTTGTCAGACAATACCTTAAACCTACCACGCCGTGCGCGGGTGAATTATTATAACGATTATGTCAATGGTGAATTAAAAGTCGAGACTTTCCAAACGCTCGATGCATTTAACAATAATGGACAGCCATTACAAGATAAAGACAAGCCGTACTCGCGCTTGCCACAGCTTAAACTTGACTATCGTCTACCATGGGCAAAAAGCTTTGATATCACAGGCGTAAGTGACTCGGCTTATTTTAAAAAATCCATCGATGATGGCTCTGAAAATGAAAAAAGTGGCACGCGTTTTTATAATAAATTAAGCGCCGTTTATCCGATGGAAAAATCTTGGGGCTATATCAAACCTAAACTTAGCTTACAGCATTTATATACTTCTTATGATGAAGACAGCTTGGCGGACAATGATTTGAGCAAAGATGACGGCAACCAATCGGTATTTGTGCCTCAAGTCAGTGTCGATGCTGGCCTGCACTTTTCTCAAGCGGGCTCACCCTTTGGCGCCTTTGACGATACTTTAGGCGGTTATCGCTTGCTCAGTCCGCGCTTAAAATATACCTACTCGCCCTATAAAGACCAAAACGATATTCCTAACTTTAATACCCGTATTGCCTCTATCAACTACGAGCAACTGTTTTCGGACAGCTGGTTTTTAGGTCATGACCGCTTGCAAGATTTGCATGCCTTTACACCCGGTATTAATTATCGTTACATCGATGCAACGGGTGTGACACGTTTTGATGGTAGTATCGCAGAGCAGTTTTATATCGATGATGGGCGCGTGACCCTTGAAGACCAAAAACCCGTGCTGACGAATTCTTCCTCAGGATTGGTTTGGGATACCAGTACCCAGCCTTATAATAACGTCTGGGTCGATGTAAGCGGCGCGCTTACTCATAGCTATGATTTAAACTATATCACCACTGAGCTGCGTTATCAGCCATCTGACAACAGTTTATTTAACGTCGGCTTTGTGAAGCGTATGCGCGATGAAAACACCGACCAGTTACCTTTATCGGCGTTTACCGCATCAGCGGTTTTCCCAATTAATAATAACTGGCGCGTATTGGCGCAAGGTCAATACGATTATAATCGTGATAAAATGCTCGACTCGTTAATCGGTGTTGATTATGAGGATTGCTGTTTTGGTTTTGCAGTTTATGGTCGTCGTTACTATAATGATTTGAATATCAAAGACAAACCAACACAAGCGATTATGGCAGAAATCAGACTCAACGGTCTTGGTAGCGGTAGCAGCCGCTTAACACGCTTACTTTCTGATAAAGTGTTGGGCTTTGAGCCGGTTCAAAGCGCATGGAAAGATGAATAAAACGTCGTCTATATCCTTAGACTCACGTATGATTGATGGTTTATGTATCAAGTAACTTTTGTGCTATAACAGCATATAGCAGTGTTTACACCCTATTATAAACAGCCTTAGCCGCTACTTAAATGAAGAGTAACGGCTAAGGCTTAACCGATTACCATCCGATGCAATGACATTGATGAGGAGCATCATGAGATTTTTTTCTTTACGTCAGACAAGCCGAGTTGTATTGCTTTCTATGGGTATGACGGGCGCTATTGCTCTGAGCCTAAGTGCGCAAGCAGCCACCGTTAAGCCTGCAAAAACTTCAGCTGCAAACGTTGATGCTGGCACTCAGAAAAATAGCGCCGCACGTTTGACGCCTGCCAATAGTACGGACGGTATCATTGCCTTGGTCAATGAAAACGCTATCTTAAAAAGTGATCTCATCGCTGCCATGGCGCAAACCCAAGCAAGGGCGCAGGCGGCTGGTGAACCGATTGCCAATTCAGCCCAGCTGCAGTCTGAAGTGTTAAACGCCCTCATCATGCGTGAATTACAACTCTCAATGGTCAAACGAGTTGGTCTCAATCCTGATGAAGCTGCCATCAATCAGCGGCTGGCTCAAATCGCCCAAGCAGAAGGACTCAGCAGCCTTGGCGAGTTGCAACAACGTTTGGACGCCGCAAAACCAGGCAGTTATGCTACCCTACGCGCGCAATTGATTGAAGATGCCGCGATTCAAGCCTTGCAGCAGCGCCAAATCGCAAGCCGCGTGCGCATCAGCGAACAAGATATCGATGCCTTTTTGGCCTCTCCTGAAGCCAAGCGTTTGAGTCAAAGCGAATATCAAACCATTCACGTACGTATCCCCTATATGGACGATTACAGCCGTCTGTCGGACGCCCAGCGTGAAGAAGCATTAAAAGTCGCGCAGCGTCTACGCACACGACTGCAAGCGCCAAATGTCGATGTCACAGAAGCCATTGCCGCAAGTCAAGGCAGCTACCCTATTCAGTTGCAAGGCGGCGATATGGGCTTTCATAAAGCGGCTGCACTACCAACCGAGCTTGCTAGCGAAATCACCAAACTTGAAGTTGGCGCCGTCAGTGCGCCGTTAGTGACCCCAGAAGGTATTGATATCATCAAACTGGCTGATAAAAAATCCAGTGATACCATGCTAGTGCCGCAGTGGCATACGCGTCACATTTTAGTCAAAGTCGATGAGCTACAAACCGATGCTTTGGCTGAGCAAAAAATCAATGACCTCTACGAGCAATTACGTAAAGGAGCCGACTTTGCGAGCCTAGCTTCAACTTATTCAGATGATCCCGGTTCAGCAGGACGCGGTGGCGATTTGGATTGGGTTGGTGAAGAGCAAATGATTGGTCCGTTTGAAACAATGATGAAGAATACCGCCGTCGGTGATTACTCTGCACCATTCAAAACGCAATTTGGCTGGCACATTCTAAAAGTTGAAGGCAAACGCGAGCAAGATGTCAGCGATGAATACCGTCGCAATATGGCACGTCAAGCGCTATATCAGCGCCTTGCTCCGCAAGCCAAAGAAGACTGGCTACAAGAACTACAAGCCGGCGCTTATATTCAGATACTCGGCTAATTAGTATTTAATAATATCGAAAAAATTTTATAAAAGAAGGGTAGTATATGCTAATGCATGTACCCTTTTTTAATTTAGGTCATTTATTAAAAACTCCATAAATGATGGGATAAGCTTTAGCTCAGAGCTCTATAAGTGAAAAGTAATAACAATACATCACGCACTGCTGATATCAATTTTTCTTGCTAGCTGTGCCTGCGCAGACAGAGGCTACAAAAAATTGATATCAGCAATACCGTCGCGTTTTTAGGATATTTTAACTATACATTCATTAACGCTTTTATTAACGCTTTTATTAACGGTCGAAAATATTTTTCAAATAAAAATAATGCACAAAGAAAAGCCCCGAACCTAGGGCGTTGGGTTCAGGGCTATGGCGTTTCATATTGTTGTTATTATCTCTTCCGTGTTGACTCGTCCTAAGTCATAAACAGTAACCTATAAGACAGCGGGCTGACCTGTGCTTTTATTGTTACTGCCTCAACACTGCATCCTTACGTATCCTTGTGTTGATGGTTGTATTCTAGGTGAATTGACGCGGAACGACTAGAGGCTAAAGACCTTATTTAGCGTAAGCATTTGCTTACGTCGCCATTGTTTGTGGCGAGGGTTTTATACAGATGATAAAACCTTTTTAGCAATCACTTTCCTTTTCAGCCTCTGCATGTTCTTTTGATACTTTACAGCCCTCTTCCTTACCCGCTTCAATGGTATTTTTTGCCTCTTTGACATCTTCTGCCTTCTCAATTGGCGCATTAGTTTCTTGGGTGCTGACTTTTTCGGGCTCGTATTGTAGCGTTGTCAGCACCGGAAAATGGTCGGAGCCGATAGACGGCATGCGCTGAATATCGACTAAGGTGAAGCAGGCACTATGGAAAATATGATCTAACGCCCAACGTAAAAACGGATATTTAACATGAAAGGTATTGATAAAATGGCGCCCGATACGAGGATCTAGCAAGCCTGAGATACGTTGAAAGCGGCGGGTAGTCTTTGACCAAGCGACATCGTTTAAATCTCCTGCCAATATCGCCGTTTGCTTATTTTCTTTGATATGTTTTCCAACCATCAGCAGCTCAGCATCGCGGGTCGTAGACTTATCTGCCTCTGTCGGACTGGGCGGCATCGGGTGCAAACAATAGAGCCAAATCACTTGTCCACCCTGCAAACGTAGCTGCGTATGGATAGATGGAATATCATCAATCATCAAATACTTAACTTCAGGGTCTATGAGCTCAAGCTTAGAATACAGATGCATACCGTATAGATTATCCAAAGGCACTTTGACAGTATAAGGATAATTTGCTTCTATTTGATTAAGGGCTTTCTCCCATTTTTTATCAGTCTCTAAAGTAATTAAAATATCGGGGCGCTTATCTTTTACCAGTTCAACCAGTTTTTGGGTCTCATCATTGGGCGTCAATACATTTGAAACCATGATTTTAAGCTGGTGCGCATGTCCATTTGGCATATCCTTGGCAGTGAGCACTTCTTTTTTCCAAAGTATGGTATAGGGCAACACCATACGCAATTGAAAGGCGAGCGCGCTACTTAAAACGATAAATAACAGCCACTGACCAAGCTGCCAGTCCGACCAAAATATAACCATGCCAAGCCAAGCGGCGAACCCGAGGAACATGATTTGAATACGGGGAAACTCAACACCTCGCACCCACCAATTATCAAGAGGCAACAAGCCCCAAATAGTGACAAAGGCGATGAATCCTGCCAACCACTGAGCGCCATAATATAAGAGGGAGAGATCCATAATGTGTGTCGACCGTTTATTAAATGAATGGCAAAGCCAATAATAGTGAATATTCTTTATATAATAATTGTTTGGGCTAAAATTATTTAAGCTAAAAATGATTGAGCGGCTAAACTCTAAACCTTTGTCACAAGATAAATAGCCTGCTTACTTTAGCACCTCATCACGCCTGCGCCTACTATTGAACATTCATTAGACGTTAGCGGCTATAAAAAATTACAATTTAAGCCTTATTTAGAGGGGCTTGAATTTAAGAGAAGTTGACACGATAAACAATCAGCAAGCTTAATAAATAGCAGGCTTTATGGGTAGTAGCATTGATAAGTAGAAAAGTGAATAAGTCATATCTGAAAAATGCGGTATATTCTCTAAAAAACCTTGCTTTTTGCTGCTATTCACGGCATTGTTATCGGTTGGCAGTGCAACAACTTATGGTGAAAAGGATTGAGTTTTATGAGTAATTTAACAGTAGGCTTGGTAGGCTGGCGCGGTATGGTCGGGTCAGTATTGATAGAGCGTATGCGTCAAGAAAAAGACTTCGATGGTATCACACCAGTGTTTTTTTCGACCAGTAACGCTGGCGGCGACGCCCCAAGCTTTGACGGTATCAAGACCAGCAAACTAAAAGATGCTCATGATATTGAAGCACTTGCTGCCTGTGACGTAATTATCACCTGCCAAGGCGGCGATTATACCTCAAAGGTACATCAGCCCCTACGTGATAGCGGTTGGACTGGCTACTGGATTGACGCGGCAAGTACTTTACGTATGGAAGATGACAGCATCATCATTCTTGATCCTGTTAACCGCAATGTGATTGATAAGGCACTGGCAAATGGCAAAAAAGACTTCATCGGTGGTAACTGTACCGTGTCACTGATGCTGATGGCAATCGGGGAGCTGTTTAATAAAGGCTGGGTTGAATGGGTCAGCGCCATGACTTATCAAGCAGCGAGTGGCTCTGGCGCCAACAACATGCGCGAGCTAATCGAAGGTATGGGCGTACTCCATGAAGCAGTCAAAGACGAGCTTGCCGACCCTGCCAGCGCCATCCTTGAGATCGATAAAAAAATCGCTCAGACACAGCGCTCAGACGACTTTCCAAAGCAATACTTTGGCGTACCACTAGCAGGCAGTTTGATTCCTTATATCGATTCGCAGTTAGAAAACAAACAATCGCGCGAAGAATGGAAAGGTGGCGTTGAAACCAATAAAATCCTTGGCAATTCTGAAGCCGATAAAATTGCCATTGACGGTATGTGTGTCCGCGTTGGCGCCATGCGTTGTCACGCTCAAGGCTTAACGATTAAACTTAAAAAAGACATCCCGCTAGAAGAAATCGAAGCGGCATTGAAAAATAGCGATAATCAGTGGTTAGATGTGGTTGAAGATACCAAAGAAGCTGCTATAAATCGCTTAACACCGGTAGCAGTAACTGGCACTTTAACAGTGGCGCTAGGACGCCTACGCAAGCTCAATATGGGCCCTGAATATTTGGGTGCGTTCACTGTCGGCGACCAGCTATTATGGGGCGCAGCAGAGCCATTACGCCGTATGCTGAATATCATCCGTGAGCAAAACAGCTAATCTTATTTAATCGCCAATAAAAAAGACAGCGCTTGCTGTCTTTTTTTAGCATCATTTTTGGCGTTATTTTTTTAATAATGAATCATTTAGGCTGATAAGCAATCATTATTTCATTGCGGCGCATAAATGGCAGCGTCCAAGGTGGATTATAACGCGCCAGCTCAGGCTTACCTGTGATGGTTAAATTTTGCCCTTGCATCCAAGATTGTAGCTCTTTAGTTTTTGCCGCGACCTTTTCAGTACCCGCCAATCCTGAAAATTTAATAACGCCATAAGTTTGCGCTGGAACTTCTACAATTTCGATATTCGGATTATTGGGTTTTGGCAGCGTTTGCAGCGTATATCGGCTTGGCATGGTAAATTGCACGCGCCATTTGTCTTTAGTTTGTTAAATGCTGACTGGCGCAGTCATACTAATTTTACGACTCTTGCCATTTGCGGCGCTATTATTGCCAAAGATATAATCTGCTAGAATCTTAAATCCTGCACGGCTGGCGGCATCTTGGTCGCCCGTTACCCAAGTCTGTGCCATTAACTGCTCATCGTAACGACGCAGCTCAAAGTCTTCAGTCTGTTTTAGTACAGTATATTTTGGCTCTTCGGTTGCCATAGCTGCTCCTGATAGTAATAATGCGCTCGTTAATAACAGACCATTTAATAGGGCTTTATTTGATAAGTCATTATTCAATAGCAAGCGAATCGATGACAAACAAATTGCTTTATCCATATCCTCTCTCCGCTATATACATTTAGCACTTAACATTTATTTGATTTATAGTAGCTACTCTTCTAATTTAGCAATGACTTGGCAAGAATGTCTGTATTTTTTGGTTATAGCATGCCAATTAATAAGCGATTAATGTCCCGTTTAATTGTTAGCATGCTTAGGCTATTTTATAAACGCTCTCCTTATCTAAACCAATTGTCAGCCGCTTAAATATCCATGTCCAAAAAAATGCTTAACAATGTTATAATTAGCGCCATTTTCATAGCTTAAATAGCGGTTATCTTATGCAATTTGTCTTACACAAAACGGCCAGCGGTATCACGCGCGCACGCCGTGGTACGGTTCATCTCAATCATGGCGATGTGCAAACGCCTGCTTTTATGCCAGTGGGTACTTATGGTACCGTAAAAGGCATGCTGCCACGTGATATCGAAGCGATTGGCGCTGATATTATCTTGGGCAATACTTTCCATTTATGGCTGCGTCCGGGCACTGATATCATTGATAAATTTGGTGGTCTGCATAAATTTATGCATTGGGATAAGCCTATTCTCACCGATTCGGGTGGTTTCCAAGTATTCAGTCTTGGGGCCATGCGTAAAATCACCGAAGAAGGCGTGACTTTTAAATCGCCTATCGATGGCGCAAAAGTATTTTTATCGCCAGAAAAATCGATGCAAATTCAATATAGCTTAAACTCAGACATCGTGATGCAGTTCGATGAGTGCACGCCCTATCCTGCCACTCATGAAGAAGCCAAAAAATCTTTAGAGTTGTCACTACGCTGGGGCCAGCGCTGTGTCAATGAACATAAGAAGCTTGGCAGTACCAATGCTTTATTTGGCATTATCCAAGGCAGTATGTATGCCGATTTGCGTCAGCAATCGCTCGAAGGTCTGCTTGAGATTGGCTTTGATGGTTATGCCATCGGCGGTTTGTCGGTTGGCGAACCAAAAGAAGAGATGATAGAGGTTTTAGATTATATCGCTGATGATATGCCGGCTGATAAGCCGCGCTATTTGATGGGCGTTGGTAAGCCTGAAGACCTTGTTGAAGGGGTACGCCGCGGCGTCGATATGTTCGATTGCGTGATGCCAACTCGCAACGCCCGTAATGGTCATTACTTTGTCACCGGTGACGCTGAGAACGCCGGCATTATACGCATACGTAATAGCCAGTATCGTACTGATGAAGGGCCATTAGACCCTGAATGCGACTGCTATACCTGCCAAAACTTTAGTCGTGCTTATTTATCACATCTGAATAAATGTAAAGAGATGCTAGGGGCGCAACTGGCGACCATTCATAACTTGCGTTACTATCAGCGTTTGATGCAAGGTATCAGAGACGCGATTGAACAAGATAAATTTGATGAGTTTGTGCATGAGTTTTATAGTAAACGCGGTCAAAGCGTTCCTGAACTCAATTTACGTTAACCATTTTTAGAGTTATTTTATCTGCGTAAGCTGCTTTAAGCTAAAGGCATTAAAATGGAAAAGGGCTTAAGATTAATCTTAAGCCCTTTTTATTAGCTAATAATCAATACCGCCTAGAATTATAAGTACGTATTAATCATAGTTAATCTATTAGCTCATCAAAGTGGTCACGAAGACAATCAGTACAGCAATAGGCGCGACAAATTTAGCAATGATTTGCCATAATTGCCAGGTGCCATTAGACAATCCAAGCTCTTGCTGAATGCTACGCTGATCCATTTTCCAACCGACAAAGATAATCGCGGCAAGACCGGTTAAAGGTAACATGAATTTACTGGTTAATTTGTCCAAAGCATCAAAAATACCATTACCCATGATGGTAAAGTCGCTCCATAGATTAAATGACAACAAAGCTGCGATACCTAATAACCAAACCGCGATACTGGCGACGATGGTCGATACCGTACGGCTCATTGGCGTACGCTCTTCTAACAGCTCAACCGTTGGCTCAAGCAGTGAGATTGATGACGTCACAGCGGCAAAGGTAATCAATAAGAAGAATAAAGTACCAATGATGGCACCGGCGCCCATACTACCAAAAGCAATAGGCAAACTGACAAAGATAAGACCAGGACCAGAAGCAGGATCAAGACCGTTGTTAAAGATAATTGGGAAAATAGCCAAACCAGCGGCTAAAGCAATGACAGTGTCTAGAATAACAACGGTACGCGCCGTGCTTAATAGATTGACATCACGACCCAAATAAGAGCCATAAGCAACCATGATGCCCATACCGATAGATAAGGTAAAGAAAGCATGACCAAGCGCCGCTAGCATCACATCGCCATTTAACTTACTAAGGTCTGGCGCAAACAGGTAGTTCACCGCTTCGCCAAAACCGCCGTTCATGACGTTGTAACCAACAATCACGAATAAAATCACACCCAGTAAAGGCATAAGCACTTTGGCCGTGTTCTCAATACCTTTGGTGACACCAACACCGACGATTAAAGCGGTGATTGCCATGAAAACCGTATGCCAAATTGTCAAGGTGCCAGCTGACGCCAACATCGCATCAAAGGTTGCCGCTACAGAGTCACCGTCTTGTCCGGCAAAGCTGCCTGAGCCAACTTTGGTGATGTAATTAAGCGCCCAACCACCGATGACACTATAAAACGATAAGATTAAAAAGCCACCTAAAATACCAGTCGCACCGACAATACCCCAACTGCGTGATTTACCTTCGCTTGCGGCGACATCAGAAAACGTATTGATAGGGTTTTTTTGCCCACGGCGACCAATCAGCCATTCTGCAACCAAAATTGGAAAACCAATCAGAGCAAGACAAAATAAATAGGCGATAACAAAAGCGGAACCACCACTCTCCCCAACCATATAAGGGAACTTCCAAATATTTCCTAAACCAACTGCCGATCCTACTGCTGCTAGTACGAAGCCAAAACTTGAGCTCCACTGAGCATGTTCTTGTTTATTAATAGCCATTTTGCCTTCCTCGTGCTTCAATTACTGTTGCTTATAATCTTCCTTGATTATCATAAATCGCTCTTAATGACTGAGACTCATTTAACCAGCTTGTCAATGTGACGCACTTAGCAACATTATGAAAGAATTGTTTACAATATCGTAAACGCCCAGTTTCTGCTAAGCGACCAAAAAAGTCAAGTAGCGATAAATATAAAAAGCCATAACTAATAGTTATGGCTTTTTATATTTATCGAGATAATTTGTCAAAGTATATTATTTTGAAAATCGAGCTATCACAGTATTTTTATAATTAGTAAAACTATGTTTAGCGAACCACACCGCGGCGGCTTTTTTGTAGCGAATCTATTAGCAGGGCGATTTTTGGCTCTGTTGGTAATAGCTCTGTTTTTAAAATCTCAAGCGCTTGAGCCGTTGTTAGACCTGATCGGTAGATAACACGATACGCTTGGCGCAATACATCAATCGTCTCTTTAGACCAGTCTTTACGGCGCATACCTTCGACATTTAGCCCGTGGGCTTTAGCAGGATTACCTGAAACCATGGTAAAAGCAGCGACGTCTTTTAAAATTAGGCTGGCGCCGCCAACCAAACTGTAATCATCAATGGTACAAAACTGATGAATACCTGAGTTGCCGCCAATAATCGTATGATTACCGATAGTCACATGCCCTGCCACCCCAACATTATTAGCCAATACATTGTGGTCACCGATTAAGCAATCATGGGCCACATGGGTATTGACCATCAAAAGATTGTGACTGCCAATCTTCGTTAAGCCGCCGTCTTGCTCAGTGCCACGGTGCAAGCTACAAGCCTCGCGAATGGTATTATGATCGCCAATCTCAAGCCACGTGCGCTCACCAGCGTATTTCAAATCCTGCGGGTCTTCCCCAATACTGGCGAATTGATAAAACTGGTTGTACTGCCCAATACGCGTCAGTCTTGCTACGACCACGTGCCGATGCAAAACCGTATGGGCACCAATAGAAACCTCATCACCGACAATACAATAAGGACCAATGATGGCAGTCTCATCAATGTTAGCGGACGGTGAGATGAGTGCTGTTGGATGAATCTGACTCATAATATGGACCTTTGTATCATCTGATGCGAATAAATGGTAAAACAAGTAAAGCAAGCTTAGGGTAAATAATCAACCTGATACTGGTTCTGGTTAAAACTGGTTAAAAAGACAACGACGCCCAAAAGCACAGTGGTGTTTAAAAATGGCAATCTAGGTAAAATACCGAGATAAATTTCTAGATTTCTACTAACAATTATCTAAAGGCGAAAGATTTAGCCAATCTTATAAACTTGCCATACGTTAGCGTTCATCGTATTTTATTGTCCCTGACGGGCAATCATAATTTGAGCACTAGCAGCAAGCTCATCTTCGACATGGACGGTACAATCAAACTTATAAATACCCTGCTTTTGCATCACGGTTTTTGCACGGATAATCAGCTGGTCACCAGGGATAACACGGCGTTTAAAGCGCACTTTATCCACCCCTGCAAACAAATACAAATAACCATCTTCTGCCGTCAATCCAGCGCTGATAAACCCAAGGACGCCCGATACTTGCGCCATCGACTCCACCATCAATACACCCGGCATGATGGGCTGATCGGGAAAGTGTCCATTAAAAAACTCTTCATTAATGGTCACGTTTTTGATCGCTGTAATGCATTCGCCAGGGCTGCACGATATGACTTTATCTACCAGCAAAAACGGATAACGATGCGGCAGATAGTGCTTCAATGTATGATAGGTTAATGGCAGTGTTAAGCCTTGTTCTGCTAAGCTTTTGATGTCTTCATCGCTCGGGCTATCAATATCAGTTGTGCTCATAATGGCGCTTCCTTGCTATATACTAAGCAGTGCTTTATGTTTAAGCATTGCTGTGTTTTTAAATTTTATGAATAAATTGGATATGTTGTTAAGTTATGTATTAACCGTGCTAGACTAATCGCGACCAAGCTGGCGAAAGCGTACCGCCGCACGGCGCCAATTGGCGGTTGGCATGGCTGCTGTACCAGAGGAGTATGAACCAGCCTTGGTAATGGATTTGGTCACCATGGTCATGCCAGATAAGGTGACGTCATCAGCAATCTCAATATGGCCAGTAATGCCAACAGCGCCGCCGATAATACAGCGCTTGCCAATAGTGGTACTACCGGCAATGCCAGTTTGCGCTGCGATGGCAGTACCATCACCGATACGGACGTTATGGGCAACTTGTACAAGATTGTCAATAATAACATGATTGCCAATCACCGTATCGTCAATTGCTCCGCGATCGATACAGGTTTGGCTACCTATACGTACATCATCGCCAATCACTACGCGTCCTAATTGAGCAATACGCTCCCAGCCAGTAACACTAGGATTACTCGTAGGCGCAAAGCCGAAGCCTTCTGACCCTATGCTAACGCCAGCATGCAATCTTACACGATTACCAAGCACACAATCATGCCCGATGACCACTTGTGACTTGAGCACACAATCGGTACCAATATTGCTGTTCTCTTCAATGACCACGTGCGCATCGAGCACACTGCGATCACCAATTTGTACCCCTTCGCCAATCATACAAAAAGGCCCAACAGTCACCTCATTGCCAATAACAGCGCTTTCCGCTATCACGGCACTCGGATGAATACCCTCAAATAAAGATGTACGGGAAAAAAGCTGACTGGCACTGGCATAAGCCAAATAAGGTGCCGCAACGATTAAGGCAACCGTATTCTGTGCAACTTTGCTTTGATGGTCTGAGGTGGTCAGCACAGCTCCAGCCTGACTGTTTGCCAGACTAGGCAGATAATGTGGGTTGGCCAAAAAGCTTAACTGCTGCGGATTGGCGGTGGTTAAATTACCGATACCCTCTAATTTTAGACACAACTGTTCAGCGCTAAGGTCATCCTTGTTAAGAACCGGCTGACGCTGCTCAATGCGAGTGATAAGTTGCTCAATCGTTATCATAGTTGCTATTGGTATAATTAAAATTAGTATGGGTATCAATAAGTGAGTCGCCAAGTTGAGATATCAGCTTGGCGACCTATTAAATTTTAACTGCGGACTAGTTTACTTAGCTGCATAAATAAACAAAAGCAATTAAACCGCTGCATTTAACTTTATCGGACTAAAAAGTATTACCAATTTGGAACTGAACTTTTTCAGTCTCATCGCCTTCTTTATCACCGATAGGCACAGCATAACTGAGCGAAATCGGACCAATTGGTGTATACCAGGTTACCCCTAAACCCGCACTAAAGCGGAAATTATTGTCTTGGGTTAATAATGGAACACCCGTGTCGTCACCACTAACAGGATCAATAAAAGTGCGGTCCTCTTTATCTGTGGTATCAAATACTTGACCACCTTCGGCAAATAGTACTGGACGTACTTGATCCGCCCAATCGCCTTTAAATGGCATCGGTAGAATTAGTTCAGTACCAAAGCTAACCAACGCATTACCACCGATCTCTTCTGGTTTCAACGAGCCTGGTTTATCACTGACCGCATCATAGTAGCTTTGCGATTTAGGTCCTAGCGTTGAAGCTTCGTAACCACGTACTGAGCCATAGCCACCGGCGTAGAAGTTTTCATAAAATGGCAAGTCATTACCGTAGCCAAGCTTGGTATAACCGCGGGCAACCCAATCTTTATAAATCGGATAGTAGATATTGCCACGATAAACAAGTTTTTGATAACTTTCATCGCCAAAGCCAATGGTTGCATCGACAGTATGGCTCATGCCTTTGTTTGGGAATACGGGGCGATCTAGCGTACTGTAATCCCAGCCTAATAATAAGTTATAGGTCTGATAATCGTTTTTAAAGCCGGTGCGACCCGAGAATTCATTATCATCATTGATAAATTTTTCGAATGAACCACCACCATCAATAATCTGCTGCACGTTGGACACACCAAGACGGCTACCAGCACGTACGGTGGTCTTATCAACGTTTAAACCTGCACTCACACGTTTGGTTTCATCAACAGGATAGCTGTAGTTCAGCGTGGCACCGTAAGCGTCGGTGACATAGTTACTAACGTTTCTGTCGTCGTATTTGGTTTCGCGATAATATGCGCTGACACCTTGCGACACACCGTTTTCGGTAAAGTACGGATCGGTATAACCTAAGCTGTAAGAATCGCGCGTTTCTGAACGTGATAGCGCAGCTTTCACGCGGTTACCCGTACCCATAAAGTTATTTTGGGTTAAGTCTAACTGGAAAGTCACGCCGCCACTTTGCGAGTAACCAGCAGCAATCGTTGAGCTGCCAGAAGGCTGCTCTTCGACCGTATAGTTGACATCAACTTGATCTGGCTGGTTTGGCACAGGCTTTACATCAACGTTGACCGCCTTAAAGAAACCGGTACGCATCAAACGAGTACGCGACAGCTGAATTTTATCATTAGAGGCCAGTGTACCTTCTAACTGACGCATTTCACGGCGCAATACTTCATCTTGAGTTTTTAAGTTACCCGTAAAGTTGATACGGCGCACATAAATAGGACGCGCAGGATCAATATAATAGTCGATATCGACCACTTTGGTCTCATCATTGATACGCGGTACTGGTCTGATTTGCGCTAAATAATAACCTTCATTACCATAACGGCTCTTCAGTGCAGCAGTGGTCGCATCAAGTTTGGCTTGTGAATATTTTTCATCGGGCGCAAACGTGACCAGCTCTTTTAGCTCAGCGTTATCAAAGGTTGGTTTACCTAAGAAGTTCACCTCGCCAAACTGATACTGCTCGCCTTCGCTAAGACTGACTTCGATAAACACATTGCTCTTATCTTCGCTAATATTAAGAACCGCATTGTCGACAGAAAAACGTACATAGCCATCGTTTTGATAAAGTGCTTTTAGATTTTCTAAACTTGCTGCCAGCTTTTCTTTGGCATAGCGATCAGACTTAGATAACAGGCGCGTCCACGACGACTCTTTTACCGCAAAGACGTCTTTAATCTGCTCATCACTAAAGTGCTTATTACCAATGATATTGATATCGACGACTTTAGCGGGCTTGCCTTCGATAAAGCGCACGTCAAGCTTGACGCGATTACCATCTAATAGTGTCTGATCGACTTCAATATTGCTATTGTAATAACCTTGACTGATATATTGCTGTTGTAGCTCGTTGGCGACACCTTGCAGCGTCGCTTGCTTTAGCACATCACCGACAGACAAACCGGCGTTACCAAGCCCTTGCTCAAGCCCTTCTTTTGGGATAAGTTTATTGCCTTCAAAGTTGACTTCAGCAATGATAGGACGTTCGACGACATCAAAGCGCAGCTTGCCGCCTTCGACACGACTTTGAATATCAGCGAAGTTTTCAGTCGCATATAGTGCCTTAATACTGGCGGCCAAACGACTATCATTAACCGTATCACCCACCGAAATCGGCAAAACTGGATAGAGACTATCAGGAGTTAGGCGTTGTAGACCATTAAAGCCGATATCAGTGACCACAAATTCTGCAGCCTGCACCGGCATACTCATCATTGCTACAACTAACGGCAACCCAGCCGCGCTCATAAATAAAGGCGTACGCATAAACACTATCCGTCAATAAAAAACTTGCTTAAGTTAAGGTAAAAAGCACGTGTTGTCTAGCCCATTTCGCATAAAGTCGAAAAACTTCAGCACGGCAGACTCAGGACACTTTATATAAAACGCATCATAAAATAAACTAAAAAATAAAATTAGTACAGTAGCGGTAATAGAAAATGATCGCCGTATTACATGAACTGCCTGCGCTGTAGCAGCATGCAAGCATTAAACCATCATGCTTTAGTGAATAAACCGCCGCATCATTTATCAAAATAGCCGACTGATATCATTACCAATTGCTAACACCATGAAACCTGCCAGCAAGAGTAAACCGATATTTAGACCGACCATTTGCACGCCCTCAGACAGCGGTTTACCGCGTATCAGCTCAATAAGGTAGTAGACAATATGTCCACCATCTAATACTGGAATGGGCAAAAGATTCAAGACCGCAAGGCTCAAACTGATCAACGCTGCTGTCGATAATACCATCTGCCAGCTAATATCAAAGCTTTGTTTGGCGACTTTCGCAATGGTAATCGGACCTGATAAATTCTCCAAACCTATCATACCTGACAGCATCTTACCCATTGAGCTGACTGTCATAACGGCTAACTGTTCCGTCTTTTCAAATGACTTGATTAAAGATTCCCCAGGACCATAAACGACCGTGGTTTTGTAGGCGTCAGGAATGACAATTTCAGACTCTGCCACCATAGCACCAATTTGCCCGTAATCGTTACCTAAATTGTCTTTTTTACCTTGCGGCATGATGGATAACTGAACTTGTTTACCATCACGCAATACAGTGAAATTAAGCAAAGTTTCAGGATTGTCGCGAATGATACGTGTGGCGCTAATCCAGTCGGTAATCTCTTTACCGTTAATAGCCGTAATGCGGTCACCAACCTGCAAGCCTTGACGGCTGGCAGCGCCATCGGGCGTTAAATTGCCAACGATTGGTGCGATGTTTGGTTGCCACGGTATCATACCAAAGCTTGATAACGCATCTTTGCCTTGCGCGTCGCCTTGCATAAATTCTTTAATCGGTGCTTGATAGGTTTTGGTGGCGTTACTACCTTTCGCCTCAGATTGTAAGGTGACACTGACATGATCGGTTTCACCCATACGTCCCGCAAGGCGATAGTTAATACCTTCCCACGTTTGGACGTCATGACCGTCAATAGCGACAATTTTATCACCCACAGGCAACTGTGCCATCGCTGCTGGGGTATCTGGCAGCACTTGCCCTATCTTTGTTGCCAATTGCTCAGACGGGGTCATAAATAACACCCAAAATAGTGCAATAGCGATGACAAAGTTCATAATAGGACCGGCGGCAACCACTGCAATCTTTTTGAGCGGATGTTGGCGATTAAACGCTAGATGTAGCTCGTCTGCTGCTACCTCACCTTCACGCTCATCAAGCATTTTGACGTAACCACCAAGCGGCAGTGCCGAGATACGATAATCAATGCCGCTTTTTTTACTGGTCCAACCAAAGAGTTTGGGACCAAAGCCGATAGAATAAGTCAGTACTTTAACGCCGCAAAGCCGCGCCACGATGTAATGACCCCACTCATGTAAGGCGATGAGTGGACCTAAGACAAATATTGCCGCAAGTAGCGTTAATAAAAACGTCATGATCTTTTCTCAATATGCTCTTTTAACATCGTTTATCAAATGACTGAACTTCTATAGATTCATGCCAACTTTGCTACTAACGTATCAGTATGCTGACGCGCTATTTGATCAATCGCTAAAATATCTTCGATATCGGCAGTCTCATTTAATACCGCTACTTGTATCTCATCTAGTGCTTGCGCATTAATATCGGCAATATCAGTCAGACGAATCTGCCCATTTAAAAATGCGGCAACTGCAATCTCATTGGCCGCATTTAGTACAATCGTGGCCTGCGTACCCGCTTGCATCGCTTGCCTTGCCAAGCGCAAACAGGCAAATTTTTGCAAATCAGGTTCAATAAACTCTAAACCGCTTAACGCAAATAAATCTAATGGCTGCGAGCCGCTATCGATACGGTCAGGGTAACTAAGTGCATGGGCAATAGGCGTTTTCATATCAGGGCTGCCAAGCTGCGCCAAAAAGCTACCATCACTATATTCTACCATTGAGTGAATGATACTTTGTGGATGAATCACCACATTTATCTTATCCTCACTCAAATCAAATAAATGACAAGCTTCGATGAGCTCAAGCCCTTTATTCATCATCGTTGCTGAGTCAACCGATATCTTTTGTCCCATTGACCAATTGGGATGTTTAACCGCTTCAGCAATGCTTGCTTGCTGCATTTGCGCCAACGATTTCTGTAAAAAAGGCCCGCCAGACGCGGTCAACCATAGCTTACGAACGCCATGGTTTGGCTGATGAATTTGGCTACTGTCTTGTTGAATCGCAAAGGGTAAACACTGGAAAATCGCATTGTGTTCTGAATCTAAAGGCAACAAAGTCGCGTGATGCGTTTTAACCGCATTAATCATCACCTTCCCTGCCATGACCAATGCTTCTTTATTCGCCAATAAAATACGCTTGCCTGCACGCGCTGCTGCCAAAGTAGAAGGCAGACCGGCTGCGCCTACGATAGCAGCGACGACGGTATCGGTTTGCGGATCAGTCGCAATATCGACCAACCCTGAAGCACCGCCGACCACGTCGATATTTAAACCAGCGGCACTAAGACGCTGAGCGAAATCATCGACCGCTGCTGTCGGCACACTGACGCGTTTTGGCAAAAACTGTTGGCAAAGCGCGAATAATTTATCTAAACGGTGGTAGCCTGATAAGGCATAAACGTCGTAGTTCTGTGGTTGTGCCGCCAAAATTGCTAACGTGCTATCGCCTATCGAGCCTGTCGCGCCTAGTATGGCGATGCGTTGGGTCATAACCATCTATGCCTATAATACGGTGAAATTAAATGAGAAATAAAGACAATAAATATAAGGTATAAAACCTAATAAGAGGCAGCCTAGTCGCTACCAAATACGTAAGCCCTACCTATTTTATATCTTTAGCCTGATAGCTTTTTATTTTTGGACTACTTATTGTTATACGACAATTAGACCAAGCTGCTGTAGCGCCCAAAAGCCAAGCGCAAATATCGGAGTAGCAGATAATAACGAATCAATGCGGTCAAGTACCCCGCCATGCCCTGGCAAAATGGTGCCAGAGTCTTTGACGTCAGCGCGGCGCTTGAGCATCGACTCAAATAAATCGCCGAGTACAGAACCCAAAATCGTCAGTGCTGACAATGCTACAAAGGCGACTAACGGTAGACCAGTCAACTGTAGTTTAAAGACACTAATGACGATGACCACAAGCAAACCTGTGACCAAGCCGCCTGCTAGGCCTTCCATGCTTTTATTGGGGGAGACGTTTGGCGCCATCTTACGGCGACCGAGCTTACGCCCAACAAAGTAAGCGCCACTATCGGCACACCAAACCAATAAAAATACATACAGCAGCCACCATGCAGACAGTTGCCATAAATAGAACATAGCGGTAATGGCAGCGGTTAATATAATAGCGCCCATCCAAGCCAGTTTTTTACCGTACCAGTTGGTATGACTAGGAAAGACTCGAACCCAAGACAGGGCCATCAGCCAGATAACTAGTGATGCCACCCACCAAAACAGCCAGGTGACTTTAAACATCAGCGAGACGATGGTCAGCGCCAAAACCAACAACACAAACAACGCAGGCTGCTGCCATTTTGGCATCAGTTTGGTCCACTCGTGGGCAGCGATAATGACACCAATCGCTAGCAGCGGTGCAAATAAAATAGGCGTTTGGCTCGCAAACATTGCAATACCAACGATAATAACGAGAACAATTGCCGTCTTAATTCGTTGCCACATACTTATCGAGCCTTATATAACGAAAAATGTTTGGTCAAAATCTAGCATAACAGCACTCTATAATAGCCCATTAAACAGGATTAACGCCAATTAAAGCAGCTTATCATAGACCAAACAAGTGTAATTCAAACCTCGCGGACGACTTAAGCAATTATTTCTACAGCGCTTATTTGCTAAAATTATTTTAAGAAGTCTGCTGCTCTATTACTACTTGTTCGCTGGTTTTGCCAAAGCGGCGTTGGCGCTGAGCAAACTCTGTTATCATCGCAGCAAGTTCGGCTACTTTAAAATCGGGCCACAGGGTTTGAGTAAAAAACAGCTCCGCATAAGCAGATTGCCATAATAGGAAGTTTGACAAACGGTATTCGCCGCCCGTGCGTATCAACATATCAACCGCAGGCGCATCTGCTAATTGCACATATCCGCCAAGCATCTCTTTATCGATGTCTTCTGCGCGCAACTTGCCCGCTTCGACTTGCTGCGCCAACTGCTTAGCAGCATGGGCAATATCCCACTGACCACCGTAGCTAATAGCGATTACCAAGGTCATCGCTTCAAAGTCAGCAGTTTTTGCCTCGGCATCTAACATCAATGCTTGCAACTCTTCACTAAGCTGACTGCGATCACCAATAAAACGCAAGCGAATGCGATATTTTTGCATGCGCGGTAATTGCTCATTGATGGTTAAGCTCAACAAATGCATCAGCAAAGCCACCTCGCTCGGTGGACGTTGCCAATTCTCACTAGAGAAGGCAAAGACGGTTAAGACTTCAATGCCCGTGCTAACGCAATATTCGACAATGGGATCTAGCGCATCTTTGCCAGCGATATGCCCCTGACCTTTGCCTAACTGATGGATTTTACCGTAGCGGTTATTGCCATCCATGATGACGGCGATATGCCGCGGGAGAAGCGCGGGAGATGAAGTATCTGAAATAGACATAGGCTGACTTGCTTGTGGTTTGGGTAAAGTAAGGTGACGCGAATTATCGCCTGTTAAGAAAAATATTGCATATTTAGTAAATGACTTATTAAAAACCTAAACTTAGCAAAAAACGCTTTCATAAAGGGTTTTTAACAAAACAATTACTTAACAATGGCTTAATTTCTTATACGGCAATAAACAGTCAACATGCATATAATATTGACTGTTTTTAGAGAAAAGATACTGCTGCTGTCTTTAATTAACAAGAAAAGACAGCCGCTTATACTTCCATCAAATCGCTTTCTTTTTTGCTCAAGCGGCTATCAATGGTTTCAATATATTTGTCAGTGATTTTTTGGATATCATCACTGGCGCGGCGCTCGTCATCTTCTGAAATCTCTTTCTCTTTTGCCAATTCTTTAATATCATTCATCATATCGCGGCGGATATTACGGATAGAAACGCGGCTGTTTTCCGCTTCACTGCGCGCAAGTTTTTGCATATCGCGGCGTGTGTCTTCGGTCAACGCTGGCATCGGTACACGAATAACGTCAGCAGTCATCGGGTTTAAGCCCAAATCTGCTTCGCGAATGGCTTTATCAATCGCTTGCACCATGCTACGCTCAAATGGCTGTACCAGTAAGGTGCGTGAGTCTTCGACGTTGACGCTGGCAACTTGATTCAATGGCGTATCGGCGCCGTAGTAGCTAACCATCACGCCAGATAGCATACCTGGGTGCGCGCGGCCAGTACGTACTTTGCTAAAAGTCGTCTCAAGCGCTTCTAAGGTTTTTTGCATGCGTGCTTCGCCGTCTTGCTTAATCTCTTTAATCATCATGTATCCTTATTTATCGCTATCGATAAATCACTCATTATTGTTAGGTATAAAGTTGTTAGGTATAAATCTTATGCAACGATTGATGCTTACAACATCAATGATCTTTATTCATATAATCATTTAGTCATCTATAAAATAAGCGAGCGCTTAATGATAAACGCGCGTGCCTTCATTTTCGCCCATAATGACGTTTAATAGCGCATTAGGCTTGGTCATATCAAATACTTGTAGTGGGACGTTATGCTCGCGGCATAAAGCAATCGCTGTTAAATCCATGACGCCAAGTTTTTGCTCGAGCACTTCATCAAAGGTTAAACCGTCATATTTTTTGGCATCCGCATGGAGGCTTGGGTCTTTATCGTAAACGCCATCTACTTTGGTGGCTTTTAAAATTAAGCCCGCCTCGATTTCGATACCACGTAGGCAAGCGGCGGTATCAGTGGTAAAGAACGGATTGCCCGTGCCCGCGACAAAAATACACACTTCGCCATTTTTAAGATAACGAATGGCATTACGGCTACTATAGCTTTCAGTGACTTCGCCAATTGGCAATGCTGACATCAAACGCGTTTTAATATTACGGCGCTCGAGGGCATCACGCATGGCCAGACCATTCATCACAGTGGCTAGCATACCCATTTGGTCACCAGTGACACGGCCGACCAAGCCTTCTTGTTGCAACTGGGCACCGCGATACAAGTTACCACCGCCGACGACGATACCGACTTGTACTCCAAGTCCGCGTAAGTGGGCGATAGACAAGCTCATCTTATCGAGCACTTCGGTATCAATCCCCATCTCTTTGCCACCAGCTAAGGCTTCACCAGAAAGTTTTAGCAAGATACGAGAGTAACGCGGGTTTTTGTCAGACATGAGGTCACCTTGTTAGCATGAAATTATAATGAAAATAAGCGGTAAAACACAAATTGCATTGGACTTTAGCTTACCCTTTCAAATTATCCTAAATGGCATAATAAGCGCCAAAAACGATGTCAAATAGGTAAAAAGCCAAATTGCGCTAATTGTAGCAAAAACTGCCCACGATTGGGCAACTTTCACTCGGTTATCGTTGTGGCTCTCTAACCTTTATAACTGGCAAACAAATCATATTCGCTAGCGTCATCGATCGTGACGGTTAGGAACTGTCCAACTTTGACTTGCGCGGTGATATCATCGACATAGACGTGACCGTCAATCTCAGGTGCATCAGCATAACTACGACAAATCGCGATGCCTTCTTCATCATCAATCTCATCGACCAATACCATCAAGGTTTTACCGACTTTTTCTTGCAGCTTTTGTGCCGAAATCTCTTGCTGTAGTGTCATCAAACGCTCATAGCGTTCTTGCTTAACGTCTTCAGGTACATGATTTGGCAAATCATTGGCGACCGCACCTTCGACTTCTGAATACGTAAAAGCACCGACGCGATCAAGGCGCGCCTCGACCAGCCAATCAAGCAAGCACTGAAAATCTTCTTCGGTCTCGCCTGGGAAACCAACGACGAAGGTTGAACGAATAACAATATCAGGGCAAATCTCACGCCACGCTTTGATACGCGCCAAAGTATTTTCGCTATGCGCCGGACGTTTCATCGCTTTTAAAATACTGTGGCTAGCATGTTGGAATGGAATATCAAGATAAGGCAGTAGTTTTTTCTCGCCCATCAGCTCAACCACTTTATCGACATGCGGATAAGGATAAACATAGTGCAGGCGTACCCAAATACCCAAATCATTTAACGCTTGGCATAAGTCATAAAATTTCGACTTTAGCGGCATGCCATTCCAAAAGCTGGTTTTATATTTTAAATCCAGCCCATAAGCAGACGTATCTTGTGAGATAATCAGCAGCTCTTTCACGCCAGCGTTTTTCAGCGCCATTGCTTCATTCATCACGCTATCAATCGGCCGCGAAACCAAATCGCCACGCAAACTTGGAATGATGCAAAAAGTACAGCGATGGTTGCAGCCTTCTGATATTTTAAGGTACGCATAATGACTGGGGGTCAATTTAATCCCCGCCTCATTAATCAAATCTATCTTTGGATCATAGTTGCTATCTATATCGCGCTTGGGTTTGGGCACATGCTGCGAGACGGCAGTAATTACCTCATCATAAGCATGCGCACCGGTAACCGATAGCACAGCTGGGTGCATGGCACGGATTTTATCGGCCTCTTTACCCAAGCAGCCGGTGACAATCACTTTACCGTTTTTGCTAATCGCTTCACCGATGGCGTCCAAGGATTCTTGCACGGCTGACTCAATAAAACCGCAAGTATTAACCACAACCAAGTCTGCGCCTTCATAGTCGCTGGCAACTTGATAACCGTCACGACTAAGCTCGGTGATAATGCGCTCACTATCGACCAGCGCCTTTGGACAACCAAGCGATACAAAGCCAATCTTTGGCGCAGCGTTCACGGGCGCATCAATCGTCGCTGAATTGGCTAACGTCACATCGCTACTTTGCTCAATACTACGGTTTTGATTGTGATTGGCTTTATGGTGGTAAGGCTGGTTAGTGTTTGCTTGACTGACATCTGCCTGACTGCTTTCTTGCGCTATATTTGGCTTTGCAGGATTAAAAATAGTGGCAGTGTTTTTTGGCATAGAAGCTGATGAGGCAGAAGCTGACGATGTAGAAATTGATGAGGTGGTAACAGTCGTATTAAGCGACTCGGTAGAAGTGTTGGGCATGGCTGACCTTGCTAGAGATAAATTGGCTGTGCGCATTGTACGTTTTTTTTGTGATAATCGCCAGTTTTGCCGCGCTAGTGTGTTGATTTATGGTTAAATATTATCCCCAGTATCGCTTAATTTTAGGCATTATCCATGACGGCTGATTTGTCCATTGCCAAACCGAACCCAGATTCGACGTTTATATTACAGCATTTATTTACCGCTATTTTATGCGTTGATGAAGCGCTGACCATTAGGTGGCTAAATGCGCAAGCCGAGCAGCTGCTTGCCATTAGCAGCGGACGTTTGCGAGGTCAATCAATCTTGACCCTGCTTGCGCCCGATGAGTTGACGTTGAAAGACAGTCTTATTAGGAATAATAATCGAGAAGACAAAACTTACTCTTTGACGGAGCGTTTTAGTCAAGCAAAACACTATCAACAGCCGTTTATTGATCATGATCACCTTATACACACCCAGCTAAACGGCGGACTGACGTTATCTGTGGATTATAGCGTGACGCCCGTTAGCGATGAGCAGCAGTCTTATTTTATTATAGAGATATGGGGCAAAGACCGGCAAAGTCGTATTTCAGAAGAACAGCGCCAGCAGCAGCAATATAGCGTCGCCCGTCATATGTTACGCTCGGTCGCCCATGAAATTAAAAATCCATTGGCAGGTATTCGCGGGGCGGCGCAATTATTACAGCGGCAATTTATTAAGTTTAATGAATTTTCTGCTATTGTGAATGAAAATTTGAATGTAGCGGATGAAAATAACCTGACAAAGAATGCGACAAAGCTGCGGAGTTATACCGATATTATCATCTCAGAAACCGATCGTCTGACCCAGTTGATTGGGCAGCTTCTTGGCTCTCATCAATTGCCAAATTGGCAAATGCTCAATATCCATGAACCGCTAGAGCACGTTTTGGCTTTAATCATTCATCAATATCCAGACGTGATGCTACAACGTGATTATGATTTATCGTTACCCGAGTTATGCGCGGATAACGATCAATTAATCCAAGTGTTTTTAAACCTGATGAATAATGCATGTGAATCGATGACTGAGTTTGAGCAAACGCTGCAACAAAATACGCCAGCCACGTTTGGCAACTTTCCATCAGCTATTGCGCAGAAACACTCTGATATTAATGATAACTATCAACCTAAGCTGCATATCCAAACGCGGGTTGTTTTTCAGCATACCATCGGTAGCTTGCAGCACAAACAAGTCTTGCAAATCACCATTACCGACAACGGCTCAGGGATAGACGACGCATTAATCGGTCAGATATTTTTCCCGATGGTGACCAACCGCGCAGCTGGTACAGGTCTAGGTTTATCCATCGTCCAAGATATCATCAGCCGCCATCATGGTATGATTGACGTTAGCTCAAAGCAAGCGCAAGATTTTAGCGGCAGTTTTAAAAGTCATTATCAGCACAATCAAACCCGCTTTACCCTCTACCTGCCTTTTTCTCAGCCAAGCGCTGACCGTTAAGGCTAAGATTTTATATTCATTTTCCATTTCTCACTGCTTATCAGGCGAAACCCATGACTCAGTATAATGACACAAAATACCTTACGAGCAATGAGCAAATCCCTATGGTCACCGTGGGCAATAATCCTGCTGCTACTCCCGCGACATTGTGGCTTATCGATGATGATGCGGCGCTGCGCTTGGTATTGGCAGATACCTTTGAAGAGGCAGGCTTAACGGTTATTGGCTTTACCCAAGCGCAAGCAGCGTGGACGCGCCTGAACGATATCTTGCAACAGCGCGTATCAGTTGACCAACTGCCAGATGTGATATTGACTGATATTCGTATGCCAATGATGGACGGTCTGTCATTTAGTGATTGGGTACATCAGCATTTTCCTACGCTACCGATTGTCATTATGACCGCGCATTCCGACCTAAGCTCTGCTATTAATAGCTATCAAACTGGCGCGTTTGAATATCTGCCTAAACCCTTTGATTTAGATGAAGCGGTTGCCACAATTTATAAAGCCATTAATTATCAGCCGAATTTAGTAATAGCAAGTCATGCAGATGATCCTGCTCAAAAGACTGTCAAGAAAGCTAAAAAGGAAACCAAAACGACCACCGAACTTAAATCTAAACCTAAACCTAAAAACCCAACAGGTAGCGGTATTAATAACAATCCGAGCGGTATCATCGGTCAATCACAAGCGATGCAAACGGTATTTCGCGCGATTGGACGCTTAGCGCATTCTCCTATTACCGTTTTAATTACTGGTGAATCAGGCACAGGTAAAGAGCTGGTGGCAGGCGCGCTTCATGCGCATTCTCCAAGAGCGCAGCAACCTTTTATCGCGCTGAATATGGCAGCGATACCGCATGACTTGATTGAGTCGGAATTGTTTGGTCACGAAAAAGGCGCTTTTACGGGCGCAACGACGACGCGGCAAGGTCGTTTTGAGCAAGCGGACGGCGGCACGCTATTTTTAGACGAAATCGGCGATATGCCATACAGTACCCAGACGCGACTGCTGCGCGTATTGGCCAACGGTGAGTTTTTTCGCGTCGGCGGACAGCAGCCGGTCAAAGTCAATGTACGCATCATTGCCGCTACCCACCAAAACTTAGAAGAATTGGTCAAACAAGGCAAATTTCGTGAAGATTTATTTTATCGCCTTAATGTGATTCGTATGCCCTTGCCGCCCTTACGGACGCGCCCTGAAGACATTCCTGCATTAGCAAACTACTTTATGCAGCGCGCCGCCAACCAATTAAATAGCGCCGAAAAGCAGCTGCATCCTACCACGCTTCAGATGATGCAATCTTTTGCGTGGCGCGGTAATGTCCGTCAACTTGAAAACGTTTGCCTTTGGCTGACGGTAATGACCACGGGCGACATCGTTATGATTGAGGATTTGCCGCCAGAGCTGCTAGACAATATTACCCCTAATGTAGAGCAACAAAGCAATGCGGCATATCACGTGCATCAAAACATGCAAAACAGCCAGAACAGTCAACTGACCCAAACGAATGATAAGCAAAGCTGGCAGCAAGCGTTGGCTATATGGGCTGAGCAGTCTTTACAAACTGGTGAAACCGATATTTTACAAACCGCAACGCCAGAGTTTGAACGTGTATTGCTTAAAGCTGCTCTCAATCATAGCGGCGGTAAAAAGATAGCCGCCGCCAACTTACTGGGTTGGGGGCGCAATACTTTGACCCGCAAATTACAGCAATTAGAGATTACCGCATCAGAGCAAAATAATTGAAATTAAAACCAGAAATCATTATAAAAAATTCCTATAAATATCAGTATTTTATGAAATACATCGAAAATAATTGCTAAATAATTAAAAAAAATCGCAAATAGGGGTTGCCAAACGATTCAAACTCTATATAATAGCCAACCACTGAGACGCACTACCGAATCAGTTAACTATCTCGATGGCATTTGAATTTAACTGCCTTTGATGATAGAGTAACGAAAATGGGGCTGTGGCGGAATTGGTAGACGCACCAGATTTAGGTTCTGGCGCCGCAAGGTGTGAGAGTTCGAGTCTCTCCAGCCCCACCATTTTCGGATAGTACATCTTAGACCAAATATTAAAGCCTGCTTTTTAGCAGGTTTTTTTGTGTCTAGCATTTAGCGTTCATGATTATAACCTTTCTAAATCCATCACGATTTCTTCCATACTTTGATAACGTTTTTCAATTCTCTTCGCCAACGCTTTATTGATGATACGTTGATAGCGCCTATACTCTAACGGCAATGTTGCAATTGGCTGTTGGCAATGCTGAGTCGCCCATTCTCTTAACGGCGCACCACTCGGATTATCAATCTTAAACGGTCGCTCGCCTGCCAATATTTCATATAGCATTATCCCAAACGCATAAATATCGCTTTGCAGCGTTGCGCCTTGCCCTTGCCAGCGTTCAGGGGCAAGGTAAGCGGGCGTGCCAGCATTATTTTCCGTACTATTTTTCTTATTTATTTGAGTAATACCATTATTAATGGGTTCTGCCAAAGCAAAATCAGTTAATAATAAATTAGGTACGATACCGCCAATAGCCCTATGATTTGGCACGAAAGCATCTAGCAAAATATTACTCGGCTTAATATCATTATGCAGCCAACCTATGTGATGCAAATTGGCAATAAGTTTTGCTGCTTGAATGATTAATTGCTGCTTTTGCTCGGCAGTCAGGCTTTGCCTTAAATAGCGCGCGACACTGCCGTTGGCATAATTTGGCATAACAACAATGGTGAGTGTTTGACTGTTATTTAATACTTGTAGCTGTAAATGATGACTGGCTAATAGCGGCGGCGCGATAGAAGAAAATCTACCCTGATGGTTCGAGAACTGATTGATAGATTTTAGAACGTCGGCCTCATAAGATAAATCAGATCCGTATCGATGAGCATCGGTACTTAATTGCCATTTCATCATGGCCTCACCAAACTGGGGATGCTTGGCGCGTGTTAAACCTTGATATTCAAGCACATTAGTGACACTCTGCTGACTGATACGCTGATGTGTTATCTTATTATACTTCAAGTCCAAGAATGCTATGGTCAATACAGGCAGAATTTGCTGCGCATCCGTTTGCAACGTTTGTTTTGCCAAGTCTTGCTTTGGCTTTGCTTGAATTGCAGCTTGATTACTGGCACTATTTTTCATGATAAGTGCTGCCTCGATGCATGTACTTGATAGATGTAATAGGCAATCTGCCATTTTTATGATTATAAGTAACTAAATTATAAGCGACTATGTATTATGCCCCAATCTACTACGCCTGTTATGAATTACGCCCTACCCGACCATGTATTAAATTTACTTGAGCAGTATTTGCAAGAGCAGGTCACGCCAACTATCGAGATTGATCCTGCCCAGCTTGCTTATCGTTGGGTTGGCGGTCAACAAGGGCACCTGGAGCCGTTGGCAGTGAATTTGTTTTTAAGTTTAGATGACTTGCATGGTATCGATACGCAAAAGGCAAAACTGGTACAAAACACGCGCCAGTTTTTAAAGGGCTATCCTGCCAATCACGTCCTGATGACAGGCACACGCGGCGCTGGCAAGTCATCGCTGATTCGGGCACTGCTACAAGCCTATCATAGCGAAGGGCTACGTATTATCGAAATCGCTCGCGATGACCTGCGGATGCTTGATAAGATACGCGCTGCGATTAATGCGCTACCAGCGGACTGTGATTGCCGTTATGTGGTGTACTGTGATGACTTGGCGTTTAACGGTCAAGATGAAAGTTATCGGACGCTAAAAAGTGTGTTAGACGGCGCACTGGATTCCGAGCAAGACAAGCTACTCGTCTATGCCACCAGTAATCGTCGCCATCTTTTGCCGCAGTTGATGAAAGACAATGTCAATATTTATAACGGTCAGACTGACGAGGTCAACCCTTATGAAACCATTGACGAAACGGTCTCCTTGTCTGATCGCTTTGGCTTATGGTTGTCCTTTCACCCGATGGATCAAAACACGTATTTACATATTGTGCGCCATTATTTATCACTTTCGCCAAACCGCAAGCTAGATAATGCGAATGACGTTAAAGAAAGTAATCATCATGCAGAGGAAAATAATACGCTGCCTGACGTCATTAGAGCAGCGGCGTTACGCTGGGCATCAGAGCGCGGTGGCCGCTCGGGGCGCGTGGCCTATCAATTTAGCCGTTACTGGATAGGACAAATGCAATTAGCAGCTGAGGACAATCAATCTTAAATATGACTATAAGTCATGAATGATTGTCGCGTGCAGAGCCTAGATACTGTACGCGGCTCCCCTCTTCTGCGCTTACTAAGTCAGCTGCGCCATTCACCATATATTGATCAAAGTCAGCGGCTAACCATAGATTGCCTTGATAAGCACTTTGGGCATCCAAGCGGATATGCGCCATATTGGGCGTATCACTATGAGGATTATCAAATCTTTGATAACGGGCGCTAAAATGGGTCAAAATTAAATTTTTAACGCTGTTTTCTTGGGCAAATTGACCGACCGATTGCGCGCTACTGTGCATCGGATCAAAGTCTGGATTTTTTGCCTGAATCTTATTTAACACCTCATGAGTATACGTGGCTTCATGTACCAACAAATCGGCATCGACTACCGCAGCACTTAGGCACTCTGGCGTATCGTTATCGCCCGCCACCATAACCTTTGTGCGCTGACTGTTATTATCGACGTAATCGGCTGAATAAAGCGTGCGTCCGTCTTCGGTCACAACATCTTCGCCTTGCTGCAGCTTGCCCCACAGCGCGCTTGCTGGAATACCATCGGCTGTCAATTTATCAGTATTCAGCGCACGGCGGCTGATAGTTTGGGTGATGGCAAAGCCATAAGAGGCCACGCGATGCGATAAAGGATAAATACCTATCGTCAGCTGATGCTGATTGTCTAGTGTAATCGTTACTTGAGTTTTATTTCCCTCATCTGATTCAGAGAGCAAATCTTCTATCGCCATAAAGTTAATAACAAATGGAAAATATAGCTCTGTCGTCAAAGTTACCGCTTCAAGCAACGTGGCGATTGCTTTTGGCGCAACGATGATTAACGGCTCACGGCGACCTGACATTGCTGTACTCGCTAGTAGCCCTGGCAGACCATAACAATGGTCGCCATGCACATGAGTGATGCAAATTGCTTGGAGCTGATGTAAAGATAACTTAGTATGTAAGAGCTGCTGCTGTGTGCCTTCGCCGCAGTCAACCAACACCCAAGGCCGTGATTTTTTAGATTGAGTCGTGTTTTGGGTGTTTGAGGCATAGGGATTAAGAGACTCAACAGCTAATGCGGTAACATTACGCTGCTTGGTTGGCACGCCCGCTGAGGTGCCCAAAAAGGTAAGCTTTAACATAGGCAAACTCTTTATCTAAATACTTTTTATAGCGACGTTCTTATAGTGATGTTTTTATAAAGACGACTTTATAAAGACTGGCATAGCATGGTTCTTTGACCCTCAATCATTTTACCGCCATTGGCCGTACATTCATTGACCATATTAGATTCATAGGATTTCCAGCCACCATAAAAGCTCGCAAGACATAGGAGTACTACCAGCAGCTTTTGTGACCACGCTTTGATAGAGACTTGCTGGTTATTGCTATGACCTTCAGCCATATTAATGGGTTGTTCGGTAACCGCACCAGCATCCGTCTTCTGGTTGTTTGTTTTATTTAAGTCTGTCATTTTTTATCCTAAAAAAGGTTTTGTCTATAAATAAACAAAACCTTTATTTTAATATGAATTCAGTCATTTATTAATGATGAAGTGTGCTGCATCTAAAATTTTAAACGCCCACCTTTTTCTTCTGCACGTTTAAAGGCGTCGCGCTCTTCACAGCGTTTTAGCCAGTTTAAGATATTGGCATATTTACTGCTATCTAAACCTGCTCCCGCATTGGCACCGACGACCGCAAGATGCATCTGAATATCCGCGGCACTGAACTCTGCGCCTGCAAACCAATGATTATCTTGCAGATGTTGCTCCATCATGGCCAGCATTGTATCCAAACTTTTGCTAATCATGCTTTTTTCCACCTGATTGCGAATGCTTTTGCTCACAGGTTTGATCAGCATCGGCGATTGCTCAACCACTTTGGTAAAGACCAGACGCATGACCAATGGCGGCATGAGTGACGCTTCTGCAAAATGTAGCCAAAACGTATAAGCATCCCATGCCGCTTCATTGTCATCAGCAGGCTTGAATTGGCGTTCTTTATCGTAATGCTTAAGCAAGTACTCAATGATAAATCCCGACTCGACGAGCGCACGATCGTTTACCTCTAATATGGGCGCATGACCGAGCGGATGTACTTGTTTTAAACTGTCTGGGGCGCGATAAGCCTTGTTGCGCTCGTAGCAGGTCAATTTATAATCGAGTCCAAGCTCTTCTAATAGCCATAAAATACGAAACGAGCGTGAGTTTGCTAAATGATGAAGATGTAACATAAACCATCCTAGTTAAAATGTGAATAAGCGATAATCTTAAATAAGACATATATTAATAGGCTACGCCCGCCCTTCACTATTGACTTTTATTGAGCACAATTGAACGTTACGAAACATGATTGAGCAAGGCGCCCTTATTGTCGATAATAGCGCAATTAATCGCCCTTTAATACAGAAACTATGTAGAGCAATAACGAAAAATATAATGAAAAACAACATCTGCTAAGTTTAATTTAGCTTCTTGGCAGGACAGTTTTATTTGGCATGTAGCTCTTCAATTTTACGCGTTATCTTATCTATTTTTTGCTGATATTTTCTAATTTTACGAAAGCGATGCGCAATCAAAACCCCTTTAATACGGCGATTTTTTAGGCGGCGGCGCGGCGGGAAACTGCCGACTTGTGGCTCATTGTACGCTTGCAGGCGGTCGTGACGCTTACGTGCCAAATAGCCAAGCGCACTATCAGCAATCATAATCAGCAGCGCGATGACAATCATGCCATACATAAACAGCGAGCCGCCGTCATTGATACTTTGGTGCAAAATGGTGATGGAAAATATAAATAAAAATATCGGCTCAAGGTAGCATAACGTGCCAAATAGCGACACGGGTAGCTTTTGGCTGCCAACCATGGTCAGCGCCATCGCCGCCGTACTAATAATACCGAGTAGCGGCAATAGATACCAAAACTTATCGGTCGCGAACGCCAGCTCAAAACCGCCGCTTAAGTATAATATCACCAACACCACCGGCGTTAATAATACCAAATCCGAGATAAGTCCGGTGATGGGCGGTACGGCAAGCTTACGCCGCAGCAGATAATAAGGCGGATAACCCAAACAGACAAATAAAGTCGCCCAAGAAATGCTGCCATATTGCCACACATCATAGCCAATACCGAGCGCCGCACAAATGGTCGCAAGCCATTGCAGCAAGCTCATGTCTTCATTATAAAAAAAGCGCCCCACGACAATCATAATCATCGGGTATAAAAAGTAACCTAATGTCACCTCCAACCCCAAATCATTGACCGGCGCCCACATAAATATCCAGATTTGCGCACCCAAAATCGGCGTGGGAATGATAAATAAAAACCACTCTTTTGCCGTCTTTAAGGTTTTTAAATAATCAAAAATATGCTGCCACTGTTTCAGCACACTGACCAGTAACACCAAACTGAGTAGCATCATCAGCACGCGCCAAGCAGCAACTTGTGTCCCTGATAACGGCTGCATCAACAGACCAAATAAAAACAACCCTGCATATAAAAAGTTTGCGGCGACTGCAACGATGGTGCCTTGCGACGTCTGATTGGTGAGGAGCATAACAATTGCCTTTAAAAATAAGCGCACGTCCTTGGCAATTTTGAAAAAAAACAAAAGCCTCAGACGCGAACGTCGGAGGCCTTTTGTCTATCAGCTCTATTGTTGATAGAAATTTTTATCTATAGTCAAGGAATTTTAGAATCGCTACAAGGTGACCGACCGCAGATAGTACATTGAGTACATCTAGGGTGGGCAACACCGTAGCGGTTTAAAAGTGCTGTGACTATATCCTTTAACTAAATAAAATTAAGATAAACGCTTCTGTATCTCATGCTCAGCATTATGTCAAAGTCGGCATAGATACGCAATACATTGGCCTAACCCGTCTGTTCATTTAAAAATCAGGTTTATTCATTTGCCATACATGTAAAGATTTATTTGCTATCAAGCTGCTCGATTTTACGCTGTATGCTATCGAGTTTCCTTTGATAACGACGCATCTTACGGAAACGATGTGCGGCTAACACCCCATCGATACGGTAATTTATCAAGCGGCGACGCGGCGGAAAACCGCCCACTTGTGGCTCGCGGTAGCCATGCAAATGGTTGTCGCGGCGGCGACGAAGATAACCCATCACACTATCAGCAATCATAATAAATAGCGCCAGCGTAATCATGCCGTACATAAATAACGAGCCGCCTTCCTCAATGCTCTGGTTTAACACGGTGATAGATAACACAAACAATAGCATTGGTTCTACATAACTTAGGGCACCAAATAACGAGACGGGTAATTTACTACTCGCAATCATGGTCAATGACATCGCAAGCGCACTAAACGCGCCAAGCAGCGGTAATAAATACCAAAACTTCATGTTTTGTGCCGCCACGCTAAAGCCGCCACTGCTGTATAACATAATAAGTACCACTGGCGTCAGCAAGGTCAAATCTGACAACAAACCAGTAATCGGCGGTACGGCAAGCTTACGCCGCAGCAGATAGTAAGGCGGATAACCCAAGCAGACAAACAACGTAACCCAAGAGATGGTGCCATATTGCCAAATATCATGACCGATACCTAAAGCGGCCAACAGTGCCGCTAACCACTGTAGCGCGCTCATATGCTCATAGTAAAAAAAGCGCCCCAATATGATCATCACCAGCGGCAATAAAAAATAGCCCAAAGTGACGTCAAGCCCAAAGCCATTGACCGGCGCCCACATAAATAGCCAAATTTGCCCACCCAAAATCGGCGTCGGCAAGATAAATATCAGCCATTCTTTTGGCGTTTTTAAGGTTTTTAAATAGTCAAAGACATGTTGCCACTGCTTAGTAAAGCTGACCAATATAAGCAAACTCAACAGCATCATCAATATGCGCCATGATGCTACCTGCGTCCCTGACAATGGCAGCATAAATAACCCAAACAAAAACATCATCGAGAATAAAAAACTCGATGATATTGCCGCTAACGTTCCCTGAAAAGTTTGATTGGTCGTAAGCATAACAACGGCCTTAAAAAATAGCGCTTAATAGATATTATTTATCATAATTTTATAGAAGCTAAGCATACAAAGTTAAAAGCTAAAAAACACGCTGTAAGAATAAACAGCGCTCAGAAAAAAGCCTCCAACGATGACGTCAGAGGCTTATTCTAGAGCAGTATTACTCACTAAACTAAAAAGCTAACAACTGAAGTAGTTATTCGTCATCGTCGGTGTTTTCATCTGCGGTATCAGTCGACGTTTCGTCATCTAACGTATAGTCATTGGCAATATCGATAACATCGTTGACGTCGGTCACTGTCGCATGACCCGTTTCGGCATCAATATCGATTTGTTCTTGACCCTCTACGCCAAAAGTACCATCTTCTTTCATTGCCTCGACCAACTCGTCGTCGCCCTCTTCGTTCTCAACGCACGCCATGGCCACCAGTTTTTCATCTTTTGACAGACGAATCAAGGTAACGCCTTGGGTATTACGACCCGAGCTTGCCACTTGTTCAACGGGCGTACGAACCAGCGTGCCTTTATCCGAGATTAAGATAATATCGTCTTCAGGCTCAACCTTGGTCGCCCGAACCAAGGCGCCATTACGGGCGCTGGTTTTGATAGCAATGACACCGCCACCGCCGCGATTTTGCGTATTAAACTCTTCGACAAAGGTACGTTTACCAAAGCCGTTTTCACAAGCAATGAGGATTTCGCGCACATCATCTTCGATAACCACCAGCGATTTGATAAATTCATCGGCGGCCAGACGCATACCGCGCACACCTTTAGCAGTACGGCCCATCACGCGCGCGTCGTTTTCATCAAAACGAATGGCTTTACCGCTCGAAGCAAATAACATCACTTCTTGACTGCCATTGGTAATACGGGCGCTGACCAATTTATCATCATCTTCTAGGCCAACGGCAATCAAACCGTTCGAGCGAATATTGGCAAACTGTTCAAGCTCAACACGCTTAACCGTACCATTTGCCGTGGCAAAGAAGACAAAATGCCCGCTCACATCCGCGGTATTTTGCGGTATTGGCAATATCGTGGTGACCGTTTCATCAGCATTTAAACCAATCAAATTCACTAGCGGACGACCACGCGAACCGCGGCTGGCAATCGGCACTTCAAAACCACGTAAGCTAAATACACGGCCTGTGTCGGTGAAACACAATACCGTTGCGTGCGTTGAGGTCACGACTAAATGATCGATCACATCGTCTTCTTTCATCGCGGTTGCAGATTTGCCTTTACCGCCACGCTTTTGCGCGACATAATCATCAATCGGCTGCGTTTTTGCATAGCCCGTACGCGATACTGTCATCACAACGGTTTGCTCTGGGATCAGATCTTCACGATTAAAGTCCATACGGGAATCAATGATATCGGTACGACGCTCATCACCGAAGTTTTCACGAATCTCGATCATCTCATCAGAGATAATGGTCATTAATTTATCAAAATCACCAAGAATTGACTCTAAATGAGCAATTTCACGTAATAAATCTTGATATTCTTCGGTCAATTTATCTTGCTCAAGACCCGTCAGACGATGCAGCTGCATGTCTAAAATGGCATTGACCTGCTCAAGGGATAAGCGATAGCTTTCTTGATTGTCAATCAGACCAAACGGCGCTTTTGGGTCTTCGCCTTCGATAAAGTCTGGACGTACCGACTGGCTACCTGCCGCGGTTAGCATCGCAACGACGCTACCTGAACCCCATGTATTATTGAGTAAGTTTTCACGAGCAAGGCCGCGGTTTGCAGAGGCTTTAATCGTCGCAATAATCTCGTCAATATTGGCTAGGGCAACGGTTAAGCCCTCTAATAAGTGACCACGAACGCGGGCTTTATTTAGCTCAAAAATGGTACGGCGCGTCACCACCTCTTGACGGTGACGGACAAAGGCAGCGATGAGCTGGCGTAACGTCAACAGCTTTGGCTGCCCGTTATCGAGCGCCACCATGTTGATACTAAAGCTAGATTCGAGCGGCGTTTGCAAGAATAAATTATTAACGATCACTTCTGCCGTTTCACCGCGGCGCAAATCGATGGCGATACGCATACCGTCTTTATCAGACTCGTCACGAATCTCGGTAATGCCTTCGATTTTTTTATCGCGTACCAGCTCAGCAATACGCTCAATCAGTTTGGCTTTATTGGTTTGATAAGGCACTTCAGTAAAGACAATGCGCTCACGGTCACGGTTGACGCCCGTATCGCTCATTGGCTCAATGATATAGCGACCGCGTACATGCAAGCGGCCTTTACCCGTGCGATAAGCGTCTAAAATACCCGCCCGACCATAAATCACACCGCCGGTAGGAAAGTCAGGCCCTGATATATGCGACATCAACTCTTCGGCTGATATTTGCGGGTTTTCGGCATACGCTAAGCAGGCATTAATCACCTCAGTCAGGTTGTGCGGTGCCATATTGGTCGCCATACCAACCGCAATACCGGTTGCGCCATTGACCAATAAGTTTGGAATACGTGCAGGCAAGACGCTTGGCATACGCTCAGAGCCATCGTAGTTGTCTTCCCAGTCAACCGTATCTTTATCCAAATCCGCTAGCATTTGGTGGGTCAGCTTGGTCATACGCACTTCGGTATAACGCATCGCCGCCGGTGGATCATCATCAATCGAGCCAAAGTTACCTTGCCCATCAACCATCGGATAACGCAAGCTAAAGTCCTGCGCCATCCGCACAATTGCATCATAAACTGCACTATCACCATGTGGGTGATATTTACCGATGACATCACCAACCACACGTGCTGATTTTTTATACGGTTTGTTATAATCATTAGACAATACATGCATCGCATACATCACACGGCGATGCACTGGCTTAAACCCATCACGCACATCAGGCAGCGCGCGCGAGACGATCACGCTCATCGCATAATCCAGATAGGACTGCTTTAATTCATCCACGATGGCAATAGGACTGATCGAGTCGCTCATATACACTCCTTTATTTACATTCTTTTTCTAGTATTTGGCTCGGTTAAAAATGCTGATAGTTGTACAAAAATAAAGGCGCTAAAAAGCGTCAATATCCATGATGTACAGACTATAAAAAGCGTTATCAAACAGGCTAAACAATAGGAAAATGGCGATACGGTTTTTGTTAAAAATAACGTTTAATTAAAGAAGCTATTTTAACACATTTTTGTCTATTTAGGGGATTGTAGATGCTATTAAAATCAAGCAAAACAGCTGATTAGCACATGTTTTTATCTTTAGTGATAACGATAAAAACGACTTTAATAATTGAACATTGTCTCTGCTGTTTTTAAAGGCTATTTCATAAAAAAACTGTATCCAAGGGATACAGTTTTCATTATTAGTATGAATATTAGACTCAAACTTAAACAATCTTACGATCGGTTAAAATTTTGCTCAAAGAATTCACGAGTAGCCTCAGTACAAGAAGTAGCCACTAGACCACCGTGATAGCTAGATAAAAAGCTATTGCCAGCATCGGTAACACTATCGTTAAAGCGAGTTTGGATATTAGGAATAGTACTGTTCTGCAACCATGGATTAGCTAGGGCCGACTGACTCAAAGGTGCAATAGTAGGCACTCCTCTATTTGCTTCATCGCTATTATCAACATCTAATACCGTTATATTTAGATTAGCTGCTGAGTTATTATCGTTATATTGCTTTAAAATAGCTAACATTGACCCTGTATTTAAATCGTAATACACGGTTGGATCACGATGACCACCGCATAATAATGTTGGCACCTTAGGTTTATAACCACGAAGATCATTATCTTTTAATGCTTTACGAATATTACTTTTTGGATTGGCAGCGGGCATTCCCGTCGGTGTTGTCGACGTTAGACTATCAGGGTTTCGTAACGCATCTGCCATGTACATAGCTCGAAAATCAGTTTTTATCAAATATTTTTCAGCAGCGAATCCTAAAAAGGCAAAAGGCAGTTCACTATCGGGTAATTGATTTAGTAAAGGGTCACTAGTAGGTTTGGCTTCAAACAAGGCAAATCTAGGAAGTTGTCCAGCTGCGACTAACTCTTCAAAATTTAGTAAACTTGGAAATTGAGTATTAGCATAATCAGCACTGAATATCTCTGATCGACTGCTATAAATATTAGGATATTTTTTCTGTAATCCTATCGCTAATAGTGGTGCAAAACGAGTTGCGCCAAGATTGACATTACCTGCAAATATAAAATCACCAAACGCTGCTAAAGCGTAAGGGCCTGATGCTGGTGCCATGGCAGTAATAGGTTTACCTTGTTGCTCTAGCTTACGTGCGGTCGCCATAGCGACGTGCCCACCTTGCGAATAGCCGCTCAAAAACAGCTTACCCGAATCATCAATTTTGCTGTAATTGGGATCATTGGCGCGTTTTTTGCGTTCGATAATGTTACGCGCGCTGTCTAGCGCATCAACCATGTCGGTTGACTGCTGCTGGGCTACCAAATAAGGATGGTAGTCAAGCTTCGACTCATCGTAGCCTGCATAGTTAGGTGCGACGACGATATAACCTTGGGCGGCAAAGTTTGCGGCGATTAAGTTTGCTTCTCCTACTGCTGGATTTTTAGCATTGCCGACTTGGGCAAAGTCATAGCCTTTATCCGTTGTCGTACCATGCGCGTATAATAAGACAGGACGATCACCTTTACATTCGGCCGCGTCGCCAGTCGGTAGCATCAAAGCGGCTGTAGCATTGGTATCTTCATCGGCAGCGCCTTTGGTATCATAAGTGACTTTTTCTATGGTAACACCGCACTTAGCAACAGGCGTTGCTGTACTTCCCAAACCAATACTGCTATTGATATCATTTGCCGTAAAGGTTTTTATAAATTTAGCGCTAGCAGACGGCGCTGAAACGTAATGATCATTATCATCGTCATTACAACCAACAAGCAATAAGCTACTGGCAATGGCGATCGATAATAGACCACGCGTCATGGCGGGTTTGTTTATAATGGATGAATTGGGTAAGACCATGATTGCTATCCTTAGCAGTAATAAACAGAAAATTGCCTAAAATCCTAGGCAATGGACAAGTGCAGCTTAGTTAAGATACTTTAATAAAAGACTATGCTTCAACCCTATTATTTATACGCTAAAACCCTATTAAAATCCAATAAAAGTTATAAACAACCCCTGCAAATATTTTAGATAAAACAGAGCACTTTATGAAACAAAAAGAGAGCCAAGCAAGCAGTCCATCCATTCATCACGCAACTAGCCAGCCAAGCAAACAAGCTATCACACCGCCCATTGCACAATCTGATACGCGCACAGACCGCAGCTTTGACGCGATTGCCGACCACTTTGAAAAAAAAGTCTACGGCGGCTTAAAGGGCGACATTCGTCTGGCTGTATTGCGCCGTGATATTTTTGCCTATTGTGCACAGATGAGCCAGACGCTTGGGCGACCGTTACGGATACTAGATGTCGGCGCAGGGTTGGCACAGATTGCCATTGAGCTTGCCAGTCAAGGACATACGCTGGTTATCAATGATATTTCAGCCAATATGCTGGAGAAAGCGCAAGCAAACGCTGAAAGCGTCGAAAAGGATTTAGATATTAGGTGGTATATTTGTCCGTATCAAGCGCTTGAAGAAAAGCTCGCGAGTAACACGGAAAAGTTTGATTTGATTATGTGTCATGCGCTGCTTGAATGGTTGGCAGAGCCTGCTGCGATGATGGATTTTTTTGATAAGCACTTAACTGAACATGGCGCGCTCTCGCTGTGCTTTTATAATCCGGCGAGTTTTGATTATCGCAATCTTATTATGGGTAATTTTAACTTATTAGATAACAGCGAGTATAAAGCAGACAATAAAAAAAGCCTCACGCCCAACCATCCGGTCGCTAAAGAAGAAGTCGACTCTTGGCTAAATTCGCATGAGTATCAAACCATACTTGCCAGTGGCTTGCGCGTATTTCACGATTATGCGCCGCTCAAACGTGGCGGTCACAATGACCCTGAAGCCGTTATACGTATGGAGCTACGCTACTCACAACTCGAGCCGTATAAATGGCTTGGGCGCTATTTGCATATATTGGCAACGCGCCAAGTTTAAGGCTCTCGCTACGCTTAAAGAGCAGCGTTAACTTTAAAACTGCTAACTATCTGATTTCTTCCACGCGCTCGGATCTATCGTACTCTGACCAGGTGGTAGCATTGATGTCTTTTTCATCAAACACTACTACATGCTCGAGGATAGGCAAGATACCAATTTGCGAGCCAATCTCATGGTTATGATGACTGGCAACTAAGGACAATACGGTTTGACCGTCGGCAAGCTGTAAGCGATATAGATAGTTTGCCCCGCGAAAGACGCGTCCGACGACCAACGCCGTCTGCGTACTTTCATCATCATGGACGATATCATCAGGCCGTACCAAGACCTTAATCGGTGTGCCGTTTGGATAATCGTACTCGCAATATAGTGGCTGCCCCAACTCATCATAGACTTCCATACGCCGATAAATATCACCAAGTGCGGTTTCGACATGACCTTCTTTGATGATGCCGTCTATCATTGCCCCTTCGCCGACAAACTCAGCGACAAACGGACTGACCGGCTCATGATATAGCTCACTTGGCGTGGCCCACTGGACCAATTTACCTTTATCCATGACCCCGACTTTATCGGCCAAAGCAAAGGCTTCGTTTTGATCATGGGTGACCAAAATAGCGGTGGTATTGGTGCGTTTAAGGATATCACGGACGTTCATTGCCAGTGATTCACGTAGTACCACATCCAAATTGGAAAACGGCTCATCAAGCAGCAAGAGTTTAGGCTTTGGTGCCAATGCACGCGCCAATGCCACTCGCTGCTGCTGACCACCCGATAGCTCGTTAGGACGTTTGTCGGCATGTTCCGTCAATTCGACAAGTGCTAGCATTTCTTTAACACGGGCTTTTTTGTCAGCAGCCGACCATTTATTAAGACCGAAAGCGATATTCTTTGCCACGCTTAAATGCCCAAATAACGCATAATCTTGAAAGACCATGCCCATACCGCGCTTGGCTGGCGCGACTGCAAAGGTGGTGCGCGCTGTCTGCTCGGTCAGAGGTTGATTACTTAAGCGAATTTTACCGCCACGACTCTGCTCCAACCCAGCAATCGCCCTTAACGCCGTGGTTTTACCGCAGCCGCTATAACCTAAAAAACAGCCTATTTCACCTTGCTGTAAATCGAGCGTCAAACCATTAACGATAATCGTATCGTCATAGCCAACGATTAAATCTTGCACGCTAAAATAAGCGTCATCAGCGCTCGTGTTATTAGTCGATGCTTTAATAGCTTGGTTATCTTGCGATTGGCTCTGTTCTGCTGCTTCTTGATTTAAGACAGTCTGATTTATAACGCTTTGATTTAAAGTACCTTGTTTTAATATATTTTGTTTTGCTGTATTTTTAGGCAAGCTTCTATCTGCCTGCAGCTTTGCTACTTGAGCTTTGGTTAATAACGTTGTCGGTGGTTTTTTCACATGCTCCGGTCTTGGCTTGCCGCCCACCTTGACGGATTTAGACGCTGCTGGATTGGTTGAATCGTTCATCAAGTCAGTATACATAGACGGTACCAGTAAGCTATTAGTGAATAAAACCTTTCATTGACGCAGTTTTTAGTATGGCTTTTTTAATATGATTATTTTTCAAAGAGACTGTTTAACTACTGTTTAACTAGGGCTTTTTGATTAAGGCTCTTTGATTATAGCGCTTCAATTATGGTTGCTTAATGATAAAGGCGTTTAACCTTGTTTATCACTTTGACGCAGCAATATCCAAACAGGAATAAGACCAACCAGTACAATCAACAAACTTGGCAAGGCGGCGCGTCCCCACATGCCTTCACTGGTCATCTCAAACACTCGTACTGCCAGTGTATCCCAACCTTGTCGCCGCGTCATCAAAGTAATCGGCATCTCTTTCATAACTTCGACAAAACCCATTAATAACCCAGTTAACACCCCAGGGCTAAGTACGGGTAGCATCACTTGCCGCCAGCGCTGATATGGGCTATCACTGAGTAATTTCGCTGCCGCTTCTTGATTGACGGTCAAGCGTTGTAGCTGACGGTCGACCGGCTGAAAGCTTACTGTCATAAAGCGTGTCGACAAGGCGAGCAGCATCACAATCACGCTGCCAGAAAAAAACTGCGTTGAGGTAATACCAAAAGCTATCAGCTGATTATCAAGCCACGCAATCGGAATAAATATCCCAACCGCCAAGACCGTACCCGGCACCACATAGCCCAAATTGGCTAAAGTAGTCATGAGTTTGGTCGATTTATCCGGATATTGACGCTTGACCCACGCAATAATAATCGCCAAAAATGCGATAAATATCGTCGTCATACTGGCAACCATAAGACTATTGCTAACAAAATCAATATAACGCGCGTCAAAGTCTTGCTGGAAGTTTAAAGCGGTCCAATAAAGCAGCTGCAAAAATGGAATCAAAAACGCTATTAAAAATACCAGCGTACAAAGTAGCGCCATGCCCCACTTCGCAGGTTTACTGGCTTCAAAACGCTGGCTACTACCTTGCGTCACCGTATTACCACGCTTGGTTTGCCAATACTGCTCAAACAAGACGACGATAAAAACCACGCCGATTAATAATGCGGCCAACTGCGCGGCAGTGGTTAGACTAAAAAATCCAAACCATGCTTTATAAATCGCCGTGGTAAAAGTATCGACATTAAAGACCGATACCGCACCAAAATCTGCCAGCGTTTCCATGCTAGCAAGCAGCAAACCACCAATGACCCAAGGCAGCGCCTGTGGTAATGCCAGCCGAAAAAACACCTTACTACGAGTTAAGCCAAGCATCTGCCCCGCTTCAATCGCGCGCCTGCCTTGCGATAAAAACGCTTGGCGTGCCAGCAAATAGACATAAGGATAAAATGCCAACGACAATACCAAACCTGCGCCCCAAACATTACGTACCGAGGGAATAGCGGTGGTAAAACCAAACTCCCTTAACGCCGTTTGCAGCGGTCCACTAAAGTCAACGATACCGACAGTGACAAATGCTAAGACATAAGCGGGCATCGCTAATGGCAGCATCAGCGCCCACGCAAAAAACCGCTGTCCCGGGAAGCGGTACATACTGGTCACCCACGCAAGTGCCGTGCCGATAATGCCAGAAATCAGTGTCACCATCAGCAATAAAATGACGGTATTTTTTAACACTTGCGGCAACACATATTGACGCATGTGGGTCCAAATATCAGCGACCGGCTGCGTCCACGATAATAGTACGATTAAAATCGGTACTAGCATAAACAACGAAATCAGTCCTAAGACTGATTTCGAGATAATACGTTTGCGGACGACATGGTCTTGACTGATAGACGGGCTATTATTGTCGTTATTAGCTTCATTGACAGTATTGTCTTGTTTAGCAGACGCTTCTGGCATTGTTATCATAAATTGTTACCGAGTCATACGCATAATGACGCGATTAGATGCTAGATGACTAAACATCTAATCGCTAAAAACCAACCGCTCAGCGACTTGTAGCCTGTTATTTATAACCCGCTTTATCCATCATTTGAATGGCTTGGGTTTGTAGCTCACCAAACTTCTGCACGCTGATACTGTCTTGTTTAAACGGACCCCAAGATCTGAGTAGCTCTGACTCATCGATACCTACTTTTACAGGATACTCTTTATCAGAACTGGCATAAAGACCTTGCGCCTCATCAGAAGATAACCACTCCATCAATTTAAGCGCACCATCTGGATTGTCTGAGTTAGCGATAACCCCAGCGCCAGAGATGTTGACATGAGTACCAGTCGTACCTTGGTTCGCCCAAAATATTTTTACAGGGAAATTTGGTTTTTCATCAAGCAGGCGACCATAATAATAGCTGTTAGCAATACCCACTTCACACTGACCAGCGGCAATCGCCTCTAACATACTGGTATCATCACTAAAGACGTCTGTTGCTAAGTTAGCTACCCAACCACGAATAATTTCTTCTGTTTTTTCTTCGCCCAGATTTTCCATCATGCTTGCAACCAATGATTGGTTATAAACAGCTTTTGATGAACGCAGACAAAGTTTGCCTTTCCATTTTGGATCGGCCAAATCTGCATAAGTAGATAGTTGGTCGGCGCTAACTTTGCTTGGATCATAAAAAATTGTACGCGCGCGCAAAGACAGACCTGTCCACTGACCTTTTGGATCACGGTATTTAGCAGGAACATTGGTTTCTAAAATAGTAGAAGACACAGGTTGCAATAAGCCCTGCTCCGCTGCTTGCCATAAATTACCCGCGTCAACGGTTAATAACATATCTGCAGGCGTGTTTTTACCTTCCGCTTGCAGACGCGCCATCAATGGACCAGTTTTATCGGTGACCAGCTCAATTTTAACGCCTGTTTTTTCGGTATATTTATCCAATAACGGTTTAATCAACTGCTCATTACGTGATGAGTAAATCGTAACCGTCTGCCCACCAGCGACCGTTGCGTCATCATTTTTCGCCACTTCTTGCTCAGCGCCAGATTGTTCAGCAGTGGTTGTAGTGTCAGCATCCACGTTTTCTTCTGGCGTCGATGAATTACTACAGCCCGCAAGACCTAACATCATGCCAAATACAGCAATGGGTAAAGTAAGCTTACTAGAAGATAGATTTGCACTGATAGCAGTTAATGACATGGCATTCCCCATAATGGTGCTACGGATAAGTGAGATAAGGCGACATTAAAATTATTAATAAATAATTGAATAGCGGGATAACGGGATTAATAAGACCTTAATGTCTAAGAAACATTATACTAATAGAAATGAGATTAATTATCAATAAATTTATCTAGCCCTGCTGTGCCGATAAACTGGTCTAATTTTTAACAAGATATCAATGATTTATGTATCTGCCTGAGCTTAATCCTGACCTTCTAGTAACCACTGCCCTAAAATGACATTGACTGCGGCTTCGGTACGTAAGATGCGTGGCCCGATATTAACTGGCGTACATCCTTGCTCAGCGAGCAGCTCAACCTCATAATCAATCCAGCCACCTTCAGCACCGATAAAGACCATACTTGGCAACAATGAATTAACTGACCTATGAGCTGGTTCAGTATTTTCTAGGTTTTGCCTATATTGGGCAAATGACAGCGCACTATAAGGATGAGCAACGATAGCGCGATTGGTGATTAAGCTTGCAAGCTCATCTTCGACAAAGGGTTTAAAGCGTTTTTGTAGACTGATGCGCGGCGCAATCGTATCAATTCCTTGTTGCAACCCTTCTAACACAAACTCGTCAAGGCGAGCTAGCATTGGACTTTGCCAATAGCTTTTTTGCGTGCGGTAGCTGTTGATAAGGATGATATCGTTAACACCAAGCGCGGTCATATCCATGATTAAACGGCGCAATACCTTTGGCCTTGGCAATGCCAACACCACTGTAAGATTAAGCTTCGCTGGCGGATTGATGGTTAGCTGTATATCACTTAGTTGAATACTATCGGAGGTAATGGCTTTAATGATAGCGCTACCAAGCTGCCCACCAAGCTGACCAATTTTTAACCCATCGCCTACTTGGGCATTCAGTACTTTATTCACATGGGCAATTTGCGCCAAATCATTGATATACGCAGACGCGTTATCATGTTGAAAGCTGGTCTCTGCCAGTAATATACAGTTCATAGCGTCACTTATATCCGCTCTTGATTCAGTTCTGGACTGAAAGGTGGTTTTGCGTATTGCTGAATCACATCTTCAATCATTGATAACTGCCGATGTAAGACTGCTTGCTGCTGCTCAGTTATTTCTGCACCCGCTTGCCCTGCTTGTTTTGCCAATTCCAAATGACTAAGCCAAAACTGTAGCTGCTGAAAAAGCAAACTATCATCATCGCTAGATGGCGGATTGCTCGCAATTTTCTGCTGCTGAGATAGCTGCTCATCAGTACCAATAGCGCTATAGAAAGCATTGTTTGGTTGATATAACGCCCCAACACTAGCGAGCTTATCAACCACGCTTTGGCAAGATTGGGTATAACTGCCCATCAATACCGGCGTCGCCACACTTGCCGGCTCAACGGGATTATGCCCACCAATATCGACCAATGAGCCACCCACCAATGCCACATCTGCAAGCGCATACCATTTCATCAACTCACCCATACTATCAGCGAGATAAACTTGGGTATTTGGACTGATTGCATCCTCATCACTACGACGCGTCATCGTTAATCCTGACTTTTCAATCAGTTCTGCTACCTCATCGAAGCGCTCAGGATGCCTTGGAACGATAATTAACAACGTATCCGCTAATAGAGGATGAGAGATGATTTGCTGCTGCCATGATAATACTGTCTTTTCTTCACCGCTATGGGTACTTGCTGCCACCCAAATCGGGCGACCTGCTACGCCTAAATCTAAGTCCAAGTCTGCGCCATCGCTTACTATTTCAGCTTTTTTGGCACCATTATCATCATTCAGCTTCGGGGTATTAATGACCCATTTCAGCGAGCCTGCCACGCGGATTTGCGCACTATGAGCGCCCAATTGCCGAAAACGTTTTGCCGATTCATTATCCTGGGCAATAATCAAATTCACATTTTTCATCATACTGGCACTGACCGCACCAATTTTTTGATAACTTTTAAAAGAAGCAGCCGACAGCCGACCATTGACCAAAATACTTGGGATATGATGCTCGGATAACTTGGTTAAGATATTTGCCCAAAGCTCCGTTTCTACAAACATTGCCGCAACGGGTTGTACATGCGCTAAAAACGTTTCAATCACCGCAGGACTATCAACAGGAACATAACTATGGCTTAAGCGACCTTGGGCAATATCATCGGCAAAGCGACTGGCACCGCGCGCAAACCCTGTCTGCGTGGTATTGGTCAACCATATCTGATAGCCTTTTGCTAATAGCGCATCAAGCAAGGGCGCGACGGTATTGGTCTCACCTAAAGATACCGCATGGCACCAAATGACTTTTTTGCCATTGCTATCTTTATAATTAGCATTTTCGTTGGCATTCGCATTAGATTTAATATTTGCATCAGGCACGGGCGGCGCAGGATAGCGCTTACCAAAACGCTGCTCCACTTCTTGCTGATAATTATCACGCTTATGCGAGCGACGCCACACTTGCATACGATATAGCGGTTTTAGCAAACCAATCGTCACCTGATAGTAAACAGGTGGCTTATAAACGGCTCGGCTTGGCTGAGTCGACTTATCAAAAGAGGGTAAGGAATTATCAGAAGATGGCATGAAGAAGCCCAGATTAGTAATGGATCGGACGATAGGAGGTGACGTTATAAAATGACAATAAAAAACGCGCCAATTCTACCTGAATTTAATGCTAAACATTGACATACTCCCACCACTTTCGCCAAGCTCAAGTGGGGAATTCTAAAAGCAAACGCTCTTAGGCGACTTTCTCACGAATGTCACAAGTTTTCTGTTTCAACGGGCGACCTTTACCGC